>JAFYMA010000236.1 GCA_017556845.1 Clostridia bacterium
GCAAACGCCCCTGCAATAGATTTTGCAAAGCTGTTCGGAGGAATGGGTGCATCCGATTCAGAGGGATCTGCCAAAGATAAGAAGAAATCTGCAAAAGAGGAAAAGAAAAAAGAAAAAGCAAGAAATTATCTGGAGAATTATTGCCTTAATTTAAGTGAAAAAGCTAAAAGAGGCGAGCTTGACAGAATAATCGGCAGAGACAGAGAGCTTGAAAGAGTTATTCAGATACTCAACCGCAGACAGAAGAATAATCCGTGTCTTATAGGTGAGCCGGGTGTCGGAAAAACTGCGATAGCGGAGGCTTTGGCACAACGCATAGCTGAAAAAAGAGTTCCGTATAAGCTTCAGAATAAAGAGGTCTATGTTCTCGATCTGACGGCGCTTGTTGCAGGTACGCAATTCAGAGGTCAGTTTGAAGGAAGAATGAAGGGCCTGATAGATGAAGTAAAAACGCTCGGAAATATAATTCTTGTAATTGACGAGGTGCATAATCTCGTTGGTGCAGGCGATGCAGAGGGCAGTATGAATGCCGCAAATATTCTAAAGCCCGCTTTGTCAAGATCGGAAATACAGGTAATAGGCGCTACAACTCTTGCAGAGTACAGAAAATATATCGAAAAGGACTCAGCACTTGAAAGAAGATTTCAGCCCGTTATCGTGTCTGAGCCTTCGATATCAGATACAGTCGATATTCTGAAGGGAATAAAAACGTATTACGAGCAGTTTCACGGCTTGAAGATATCCGATGAAATAGTATACAGAACGGTAATTCTTTCAGAAAGATATATTACCGACAGATTTTTGCCGGATAAAGCGATAGACTTGCTTGATGAAGCGGCATCTCATCTGGCTATAAATACGCCTGTGCTGAGTGATATAGCTCAAAAAACGGATGCATTAAAGGAAACGAAGGCTCAAAGAGAAGCTATTGAAAATTCCGAATTGCCGAAGGAAGAGGATGAGCTCAATAAAAGATATGAAATGCTCGTGCGGCTCAAGGGCGAGGAGATCAAGCTTTCAAGTGAGCTTGATGCCTTGAAAGAAAGTGCCGATGGTGTAAGACTTTGCATTGAGGATCTTGCGAGAGTTATCGAGATATGGACCGGTATTCCGGCAGGAAATATTACGGAAAATGAATTTGCGAGAATTGGCTCGCTAAAGGAAAGATTGAGCGCGAGAATAATCGGTCAAAATGAAGCGATTTCCGCTGTTGTACGAGCTATAAAGCGAAACAGATCGGGTGTATCATTCAAGAAAAAGCCCGTATCGTTTATTTTTGCAGGTCCTACGGGTGTAGGAAAAACGGAGCTTGTCAAAACCCTTGCAGCAGATATGTTCGACTCTCCTGATTCACTCATACGCGTCGATATGTCGGAATATATGGAAAAGCATTCTGTTTCCCGTCTTATAGGTTCTCCCCCCGGATACGTCGGATATGACGAGGCAGGACAGCTTACAGAGAAAATACGCCGCCGTCCTTATTCCGTTGTTTTGTTTGACGAGATCGAAAAAGGACACCCAGATGTATTGAATATTATGCTTCAGATACTTGATGACGGAAGAATAACCGATGCGCAGGGCAGAGAAGTGAATTTTGAAAATACAATAATCGTAATGACGACAAATGCAGGCTCGAATTACGTAACTGCTCCGGCAGGCTTTGGAAAAGAGCAATCAACTGTAGGCAAAGAAAAAACAGAAAAGGCGCTTTCCGATTTTCTGCGTCCTGAATTTCTTAACCGTGTGGATGAAATAATTACATTCAATTCACTGACTAAGGAAAACTTCAAAAATATAGCCGATATAATGCTGGGAGAGCTTGCAAAAGCACTTTCTGACAGAGGTATTGAACTGAAATATACAGAAGAGGCGCGCAATTATATTGCAGAGCAGTCATATTCGGAAAAATACGGTGCAAGAAATATGCGCCGCTATATTGAAAAAAATATCGAAGATGAGGCGGCAAACCTCATAATAGACAATTATAATTCCGATATAAAGGCATTGAATATCGCACTGTCGGACGGCAAATTATCGGTAACTATACAGTAAAGAAAAAAATACGGAAGGAGGCGGCAATATGAATAACGAACGATGGTATAAATATAATTTTAACCAGCTTGAGACGATGCTCAAAACAGACCTTGAAAACGGTCTTTCATCGAAAGAGGCTAAGAGAAGACTAAAAAAATACCGTTATAACGAGTTGTTTCCGCGTGCCGCCTCGGATAAAAAAAGTAAAGAAAAAACGAAGCTCGGTTCTGTGACGGTTCTTCTCGTTTTGGTAAGTATTATATACTATTTTGTTTCGAAGGATATAAGCGCATTTTTTATATGTGCCGTTGCGGCGGTCAACTATGTTGCCGTTGCCATCGCATACAGAAAATCAAAAATGATAATACTTCAAAGTGAAAAATATGCTGATCCTGAAAACAGAGTTATTCGTGACGGTAAGATATACCGTATCAATCAAAAGGCTATAGTACCCGGTGATATCGTTCTTTTAAGAGAGGGCGACATAGTACCGTGCGACGGAAGAATTTTAAGGCTTGACAGCTTCAAGGTGCTTGAAATGAATATAAGCGGCGGAAACGGAGAAAAGGACGAAAGCTTCATTTCTTACGATCCGTCATTACCGGTAAATTATCAAAAAAATATGCTGTTTGCCGCAAGCATTATTTTTAAAGGTGAGGCTGCAATGATAGCATGCGAAACGGGCGAAAATACCGTTGCTCGCAGACGTAATCTTACGAATAAACCCGCATCTGCCGATAATCTTGAAATATTGCGTATGGCAAACAAACTGTCGCATATAGTCGGCTCTGTAATGCTCGTGCTTGTGTTTGTCATATCGTTGTGTTGTGTATTTTGCTTTGGCATGAGCGAAAGAATGACTGACGGTTTTGTATTGTCATTGGCACTTGCCGCTTCGTCGATGAGTGAGTTTTTTATAGCGTTTGCTTACATATCAGTTGCATACGGAATATTTTTCACGCCGGGCAAAAAAAGCGACTACAACGAGGACGTCATATTCAAGAATATTTCTTCGATAGACAGAATGAACAAGCTTACATGCCTTGCCATCCCGAAAACATCCGGTATCTGCGGAGAAAAAATGGCTCTTGAAAAAATATTTGTAAACGGCAGAGAATACAGCGGTGAAAAGGAGATTTCTAAAACTAAATATCTGTGTCAGATCGCATCATTGACGGTTGAAAGAAAAAAAGAGCTTTCTGCGGAAGAAAAAGCAATCTCAGAATGCTATATGTCAAATGAACGAGATTACAAAGTTATTGATTTTTTACCGTTAGGTGAGTTTTCTGTTCTTGATACTGCTTTGACTTTGGGTCCTGACGGTCTTATGATCGTTTTACGCGGCGGAGTTGAAGAGGTACTCGGACGTTGTACCAAACGAAGATGCGCAAACGGACAGACGGAGCTTGAAAGTGAAATTGCGTACGATTATGTCCTTAAGGCAGAGGAATATGAAAAACAAGGATATAAGGTAGTGGCTATAGCAAGCAAGCAAACTATCTACGGTGATCTCAAAAAGATCGTTTATGCGCAAAGCGAGCTGTGCTTTGAAGGCTTTTTGATAATGAGAGAACCGATAGTTGACGGTTGTGCCGAAACTGTAAAAGTGCTTACAGACTCAGGTGTAAAGGTGTTACTGTTTTGCGATGATATATCCCGACGCAACGAAAATTTTGCAAGATCGCTTGGTGTCATCAAGGATCAAAGTCAGATGATAACCTCGTATGAGTTTGTAAATTCCAATCTGAATTTACAAAATATAAAACTTAAGAATTACAGACTTTTTCAAGGCTTTGACGGTAAACAGAAAAAATATATTCTTGACAGATTAATGAAATCGGGAGAGCAGATAGGAATTCTCGGAAGTACGCTTACAGACGTTTCCTTGACGGTAGGTTCGTCGGTTGTCAGCTTTTCAACAGGAACGAGCATAACACGAAAAAAACGCACAAGCGGCGTATATCCCACTCCGCAAACAGCTTCGGGAAACGAAGCATTGAAGCTTCGTGCCGATGCTATTATTCAATCCGCGGCAGATAATAAAAAAAGCGGTATCAACGCCGTGTGTGAAGCTATAAAAACAGCCAATCTCGTTTACGATAATTGTGGAAATATCATAAGATATATCTTTACATCATCTGTTACAAGGCTCATTCTGGTTTTATTGTCGATCTTTACACCTTTGGTATCTCTTACGCCCGCACAAGTTATTTTTTCCGGGCTTATAGTAGATCTGTGTTCGATATTTGCAATTTCCGCAAGTAAAAGCGACAAGAAGCTTTTGAATAAAAATAACAGCTTTTCCTTGTTTAAGTCAAATAAAATATCAGTTCTGCTGCGTGACGGCGTGCTCGCTGTGTACGGATGCTTGCTGCTCGTAGTTACAAGATGCATTCTTTTTATAAACGGTACAGGACAGTCAGAAAGTGACGGATGCTTCTTTATGGCTTATATTTTATGTCAGCTCGTATATGCGTTCGTTATACATTCATACGGAAAAAAATATGCGTTTGAGAATATGGGAAGATTGCTGTGGTTATTTGCTTTGGCAATAACGGAGCTTTTCCTGATCTCGATACTTATACCCGGAATATCCTCATTTTTGTCATTTGGCATAAGCAGCCTGCCGTTATTTTTTATAGCATTTATACCGCCGATATTGCTTGCGGTGTCGCATTTGCTTCCGCATCTTAAAAAAATATATGAAGCGTTGTTTATAAATAACAAGACGCATCAAATATAAAAAATATATCCCC
>JAFYMA010000237.1 GCA_017556845.1 Clostridia bacterium
AAAGCGTTGAAAGGACACAGTAATGACGTATATTATTGATTTTATCGAGGGCTTCCCCACTGCGTTTGAGGACTTTTGCGAAGCGTATTTTGCAAAAATAATAGCGTGTATCGTTGTAGTGCTTCTGTTTTTAGCAATTAAATTCATAGTAGTCGCACTCGCAAAAAGGATCGTACGCAATATATGTGCAAAAAAGGACGCAAATCCCGAGCGTGTGGAGGCTATGGCAAAGATCGTCGTTCCTCCGTTGCGGATACTCGTGATAACGGCAGCGCTTGCCGTATGCACGATGATATTGGATCTTCCGCAGGGAGCACACGAATTATGCATGCGCGTAGTAAACAGTCTTTTGCTCATTTCGCTTTTTTCTGCACTGTACGGTCTGTCAGGCTATGCAAAATACCTTGTTCACAAGCTGTATGAGCAAAGCCACGTCGCGCCGTACAATCTCGCCGCCAATTACATCGGCGCAATTCTTAAGACCCTCGTTTTTACAGTAGGCTTTCTGACCGTTATTCAGCAATGGGTAAGCAATATATCGACACTGCTGGCAGGACTTAGCATCGGCGGTATAGCTATTGCGCTTGCCGCACAGAATACAGCAGAAAACTTTTTCGGCTCTCTTACCGTTATATTCGATCATCCGTTTGAGATCGGTGATTATATAGAAATCGGATCTGTTACAGGTACAGTTGAAAAAATGGGCTTCCGTTCCACCAAAATACGCCGTTCGGATCAGGCGCTCGTTATTATGCCTAATGCAAAAATGACAAACGAGCACATAGTAAACTGGACAACCATATCAAAGCGCAGAGTAGATGCAGTTCTCGGAATTTTATACAATACCCCGACAGAAAAGATATTGCTCTTCAAGCAGGAGATAGAACAGATACTTTTGCAAACGGAGCTTATAGAAAACGATTCGTTTTATATTTTGTTCGACACGTTTTCCGATTCATCTCTTGATATAAGTCTGAGATATTACGTCTTATCTCCCTCTTACAGAGATATGTGCAATAAAAAAGATGAGATCAACATCAAAATACTTGATGCAGCAAGGCGGATCGGCATAGGATTTGCATATCCCTCAAGAAGTATCTACATAGAGAATAACACTTAAATATAACAAACAACGATTGAGAGGTTATATATGAATATAGCAGTATTAATACCTGCATATAAGCCTTGTGAGGAATTGTTCATACCGTTTTTGCGAGAGCTTTCGGAAAAATTCCCTTACATCGTCATAGTTAATGACGGAAGCGGCGTGGAATACGATCCTGTATTTGAAAAATGCAAGGAATTCACACTTGACGTCATACACCACTACATAAATAAAGGTAAGGGCAGCGCCTTAAAAAGCGGTATCGGATACATCAGAGACCGTATGAAGTATATTGACGGAATAATAACAGCCGACTGCGACGGTCAACACGCAGTTCAGGATATATTAAGAGTGGGAAAAGAACTTGAAAATCACCCCGATATGCTGATAATAGGCGGCAGAGGCTTTGATGAAAACGTACCGTTCCGTTCACAGTTCGGAAACACCGTAACAAGAGGGCTTTTCAGGCTTTCAAGCGGTATGAAGATATATGACACGCAGACGGGGCTCAGAGCTTTTTCAAGAGATCTGTTTGATGCATTTGCAAAGCTTAACGGAGACAGATACGAATACGAAATGAACATGCTGCTCAAGCTCCGTGAGCTCGGTGTAAAGCCCCTTGAAATAAAAATAAAGACCATATACATAAACGAAAATGCAACGAGCCATTACAATGCATTTAAGGACTCAATGCGTATAGCATCGCGGCTTTTGATCTTTGCTTCCGGAAGTCTTGCATCATTTTTACTGGATTACGGTCTTTTCTGCTTGTTTTCATACGTTTGCTCGATGCAGTACTGGTTGGCATTTATTATAGCAAGGGTAATAAGCGCATCCTTTAATTATATAATCAACAGAAAAGTCGTATTCGGCGGTGACTGTCCTGCATCAGCA
The DNA here is from genome assembly GCA_017556845.1 of Clostridia bacterium. GTDB lineage: Bacteria > Bacillota > Clostridia > Oscillospirales > CAG-272 > RGIG7213. The sequence continues at coordinate 2,000 of JAFYMA010000237.1, forward strand.
GTAGTAAAATATACTGCTCTTGCGCTTATCGTTATGGCGCTCGGAAGCGGAATTATGTTTGCAACGGGTAAATTCTTCGACGAAGCATCAGCGATACCCGTCGTTATAAAGGCGGTATACGATATTATTATGTATTTTGTCAATTACGTCATTCAGCGTGATTTTGTATTCAAAGTAAAAAAGAAAGAAAAATAAAGCACAAAAACAAGATAAACACTATTTTGGAGGTTAATATGAAAGAAGCGCATGGAGTATTTGCCAAACGCTATGTCACTTTGATCTTGTGCGGCATCACAGTTTTACTTTGCATTGTCAGCAGCGGTTGCACACCGTCGTCGGAGCATACCGATACAGACATCCTCTCAGACGTTACAAACGGCTTTGAAACGCTTCATCCGTCTGAGGATACGGAAGCAGACGATTCAGGCGTATTTGAAGAAACGGAAAACGATCAGACGTTACCTCAAGATCAACAATCATCAAATGACACGTTGTACGAGGATACCGAAGATACATATACTGACGGGATAACGACCGACGGATATATAACCGACAGCACGATTGATCAAACGGAAGGCACGATAGAAGAAACGGATCCGCCATTAACCCAAGCGCCCGAAACAGATCCACCTGCAACAGACGCACCAAAGCCGACAGTAAAAACATCTACTCCGGAAATATTAGGCACGTACAGGCAGGCATCCGATAGAATAATAATTTACGGCAAGACCGAGCCTGATGCTCTGATAACATACAGCTGGGGAAGCGACTCATCGTTCACAGACAGTGCAAGGGGCAAATATTTCTACGTAGAGGTCAACGGCTCGGGAACACAAAACGTAACGCTCTACGCAACTGCCGACGGTAAAAAGGCAAGCGATAAAGTATCGTTCGACGTCAGCTTCAAGAGCGTTGAGCTTACGGATGTATTCGGCGGAAGAAATTCCCGCCTTTATCTGAGAAGCACGGTAGACACACTTTTCGGCAGCTCATCAACTACCGAAAAAACACTTCAGAACACAAAGACACTGATCACGTCAAAGCTTAAAAAAATACAGAGCCTTACCGGCAAGGATACGAAGCTTATATACATTTTAGCTCCCAATCCCGTGAACGTATATTACGATCAGATGTATCCTTATCTTGTAACGAACAGCAGATCCTCTACGGCGGCGATGCAGTTTGTCAGCTATATGAACGGAGCAGGAAAGCACGAGGATATTATAGTTCCCGATCTTATGAAGACATTTGATCTTCATAAGGACGAGCCGATATATTTCCGCACGGATACTCACTGGTCAGAGCTTGGCGCATACTATGCATACGTTGAAATGATGAACAGTATCAAAAAGGATTTTCCAAGTGCTTCAGCTCATCCGCTGTCCGATTTTACGATCGTAGATACGGATTGCTCGGCAGGAGACCTTGCAAATTTACTTAAAGCAAAGGATATGCGTGAATGCACACCGTTCTTCCACGCGAATTTTGAGCAAACAGGGCAGTTCTACACGGCAAAGCGTGATGCGGGAAATATCGTATGTAACATCCCCGTCGGAACGTATCCGACCGTATCAACGGTCAATAACAGCTCCTTGCCAACAGGATATATTATAGGCGATTCATACGGAGCATTTTTCCTTCCGTTTGCCGGAATGGGCTTTAAAAAGCTCGTTGTAAACCAGGGGATCCTTTGGGATTATCCCATAAACGAAGAAATACTTAAAACAGAAAAACCGGATTACATCGTTTTTGTTTATACAGATAGAAACATCGGCGGAAATCTGGCACAACTTTTAATATGATTTGAGGAAAGAATATGATAGAAAAGGTAGTACGTAACGGAATCGACAGAGCAAAACGCATACAAGGAGTGGTCAAGGATCTCAGCATCGGACTTATAACAAATATGTCCGGTGTAACAAAGGAGCTTGTACCGAGCTATGTTGTACTTAATGAGTTTTGCAATCTTAAAGCACTTTTTTCACCCGAGCACGGCTTATACGGTGCCGCGCAGGCAGGCTGCAGGATCGACAGCGAGGAGATCGAGCCTATAACAAACACCCCCGTATACAGCCTTTACGGAGATAAAAAAGCTCCTGACGAGGAAATGCTTAACGGGATAGATATGCTCGTTTTTGATATGCAGGACGTCGGCGCAAGATTTTACACTTATCTTTACACCATGACGAGATCCATGAGTTCAGCCGCAAAGGCAAATATACCGTTCGTTGTATTTGACAGAATGAATCCGATATGCTGCGGAAAGATAGAAGGAGAAATACTCAACGAGGAAAACGCTTCGTTTATCGGAGAATATGCCGTTCCGATACGGTACGGTATGACGATAGGCGAATTTGCACGGTATATAAATGCAACGTACAATCTCGGTGCTGACCTTTACGTAGTTCCCTGCACCGGACTTGACAGAAGAACGTTCCACAGCCAGACCGATCTTCAATGGGTCGCACCGTCTCCCAATATGCCAACAGTGCAAACAGCACTCGTATATCCGGGAACGTGTATATTTGAAGCTACGAAGCAGGTCTCCGAGGGAAGAGGAACAACACAGCCGTTTGAAATGATCGGTGCTCCCAATTTCAGCGGCAGGCAAATAGCCGAAAAAATGAATTCGTATAAGCTTGACGGAGTAGCATTCCGCCCGGTATGCTTCACTCCTACGTTTTCAAAATTCCAAGGCGAGCTTTGCTCCGGCGTTCAGCTGCACGTAACGAATAAAAAAGCGTTTTCACCGTTTGCCGCAGGTGTAAGATTGGTAGAAACGCTTCGTGATATGTACGATATTGAATTCAACGAAAAGGCGGTGCGCCGCATATTCGGCACAGAGCGTCTTATTAAAGGAGTTTCCGCAGATACGCTCATAAACGACAGCATAAGAACGAGCGAAGCGTTCAAAAAAAGATCGTCATCGTTCTATCTGTATTGAAAAAACGTAAATAAAGCACCGCACAGCAGACTGCTGAATGCAACACCGATAAAAAACCACAGAGGTCGGATATATTTATCCGACTTCTTTTTTTGATTTACGGAAAAGTCCTGTGATATTCTCTTTGCTTCATTTGTCATATCTCTGCAGCTCAAATTCGGATCTGCACTTTTTTTAACAATAAAATATGCCTCATCGAACATTCCGCTTTTCGTATCCTTCAAAACGATCACTTTTCTTTGCGTTCCCTTTACCATGTCAACTCTCCTGTCTGTATTCATAAATGGATTGTTATCACAAACAGATTATTTATTCACGGAAAAAATATGAATAATCACCGCATATTCTGAACAACATATACTTATAATTACGAAAGGATCAAAGTATGAACGGAATTAAAGCGGTAATAATGGCAGGCGGCTTCGGCACAAGACTAAAGCCTTTGACTGATACGTTTCCAAAGCCACTGGCACCGATATTGAATGAGCCTGTTCTTTCGCATATTCTGCGCCATTTGTTCAGGCACGGCATCAACGATGCGGCGTTGACGCTGAAGTTTATGCCCGAAATGATAAAAGGACTGTACAATGATTATTACGAAGGTGTAAATCTGACTTATTTCACCGAGGATGAGCCTATGGGAACTGCGGGCGGAGTCAAAAACTGTGAAGAATGTCTTTCAGATGAGTTTATCGTGGCATCAGGTGACGGAATATGGGACTACGATATAACGTCGGCTTATGAATATCATAAAAGCAAAAACGCAGACGTTACCATTCTGTGTGCCCAAACGCCGTTTCCGTCATCTTACGGCGTAGTTATGAGCGATAAGGACGGCAAAATAATCAAGTTTGCCGAAAAGCCTTCATACGGAGAAATATTTTCCGACAGGGTAAACACGGGAATATATATAATAAAAAAAGAAATTCTTAAGCTTGTTCCGAAAGGAAAAGCGTTTGATTTCAGTTGTGATCTTTTTCCAAGGATGATGTCAGAGGGATATTCTATATACGCATACAATGCAGAGGGAAGCTGGTGCGATATCGGATCTCTTGACGAATACCGAAGATGCAATATTGAAGCATTAAGTGGAAAATATTCAATTTCGGGCTACGTTCCGCAATACCGCAACGTATACGACAGTGTCGTTGCAGAAAACTTCAGCTGCGGAAAAAACACAAGCGTATGCACAAGCGTTATACACGAAAACGTAACACTCGGAAGCGGTGTATCTGTCAGCGGCAGCGTAATATGTAAGAATGTCAGTATAGGGGACGGGGTGCGTATTCCCGACGGCTGTGTAATAGGCGCATACAGCGTTATCGGCGAAGGTGTAACGCTTGAAGAAAACACGGTAATTCCCACGTGTACTGTAATAAACGGAGAAGCATTTATGAAAAACGTAATAAAAAAAGGAACTCTTTTCGGCACAGACGGAATAAAAGGATCATTTTACGGCAGTCTTTCGTGCGACAGTATAAGTCTTTTAGGTGCGTGTGTCGGCTCTAACGCAGAAAAGATAGGACTTATATGCGACAATAGCCAAAGAGCAATTACCGCCTGCGAAATATTTGCAAGCGGCGTAAAATACGGCGGCGGAAAATGTATGTATTTCAAAAACGGTTTTCTTGCTATGGCTAACTTTATAAATATGTATTACCGATTTGATATTACCGTATATATAAAAAGCCTTCCCGATGATGACGGATTGCACGTAATATTCCGTGACAAAAACGGACTTAAGCCAAAAGCCGCCTTTGAAAGAAAGGTCGAGTCTATGTTTTTTTCAAAGCAGGTGCCGATATCAGACAATATATACGACGTAGAAAACGTAAACGGAATGGAGGAGCTTTATAAAAGCGCACTGGCAAATCAGTGCGGCGACTGTCTGAACGGACTTGAGGGATATAAGATAATCCTCGGTCACAGCAAGGAATGCAGGGTGCTTTCGGGCGTTTTATCGGCACTCGGCGCAGATGTATACGAATATACATCTCCCGACAGCGATGAATATATCTGTATTGACATTGACGAGGAAACTGACAGTATACGCTTAAGCCAAACGTATGGCTCAGACGTATGCACGGCGGACAAATACCACATTATCGCCGCAATAATCGCCCTTGAAGAAAAGGATCAGCTTCCGTATATTGCCCTTTCGTATTACGATCCTCCGATATATGCGCACATCGCAAAGGAAAAAGGCATTGGAACCCTTTATTATCTTGATTCTCCGTCATCCTCTCTTTCGCAGGACGATAAGGCGAGAGAAGCATTTTACACCTGCATTTTCAAATCCGATCCGTTAGCCGCCTGCATAAAGCTTTTATGGCTTTTAAAAAAGAATAACGTGCGTTTATCATATATAATGCGTAGTATAGGAAGCTTTTTCGTGCGCGAGGATACTGTAAAAATACCGCTTAAGCTCAGAGCGCACACTCTTGCGAAAATATATGAAGAAAACCTTCCGATCCAAAGAATATACGGTGACGGGGTAATAATCAAAAACGGAAACGCAATAAGCACTCTCGGCATATGCGAAAACGGCTTCAGAATAATCACTCAGGGATATACCGCTTCGGCTGCATCGGATATAGTAGCCGAAATAATCGACAGCATAGGTGATATTCAATAGGAAATATTTAAGAAATGTTTATAAAAATCTTGCGATTATTCTATAATAATATGGTAAAATTAATTAACTTAATGTGTTCGTGATAAATCAAATAATCCACCGGGTATTTGCATCGGTTTTTTTCCTATGCAAATATCCTTTGGTGCTTTTTACATATTTAATAAGCACCGAATACAATTTTACAGTTCAGAAAGGAGAACTAATGTCAAAAAAGAAAAATAAAAATGCAGAAAAGCTCAGAGTAATGATGCTGGGCGGTCTGTACGAAATAGGAAAAAATCTTGCCGTAATTGAATACGGTGAAGAAATAATGATAGTTGACTGCGGTCTTGGCTTTCCCGAGGAGGATATGCCGGGCGTAGACCTCGTTATTCCCGACATAACGTATCTTGAAAAGAATGTTGATAAAATTACAGGCATCGTTCTTACACACGGCCACGAGGACCATATAGGTGCTCTTCCCTACGTTTTAAAGCAGATATCCCCGCCCGTTTACGGTACTGCTCTGACGATAGGAATACTTGAAAAAAAGCTTTCGGAGCATACGTTTGACGTATCTCCCAGACTTATTGCAGTCAATGCAGGTGATACGATACAGCTCGGAAACAATTTTTCAGTTGAGCTTATCAACGTAAATCACTCTATTGCAGACGCAGTATGCCTTGCTATAAAAACGCCGGTTGGTACTATAATCCACTCGGGCGACTTCAAGATAGATTTGACACCGATAGAAAGCAAAATGATGAATCTTACGCGTCTTGGTGAAATAGGCAATGAAGGCGTTTTGCTTCTTATGTGCGAATCAACGAACGCAGAAAGACCCGGATATACACCGTCCGAATGCACGGTAGGAGCATCGCTTGACAGTATATTCTTCCGCAATGCAGACAAAAGGATAACGATAGCGACATTCTCATCAAACGTACACCGCGTTCAGCAGATAATCAACGCGGCAGAAAAATACGGCAGAAAGGTCGCAATAACGGGCAGAAGCATGGTGAACGTAGTAAACGTTGCCATACGTCTCGGTTATATGCACGCGGCTGAGGGCGTTCTCATTGAGCTTGACGAGATCAAAAAATACAATCCGGAGCAGCTTACGATAGTATCGACGGGCAGCCAGGGCGAGCCGATGTCAGCACTTCACAGAATGGCATTTTCAGAGCACGATAAGGTCGAGCTTAACGAAAAGGACGTTGTTATCATATCCGCAAACGCTATTCCGGGCAACGAAAAATACGTAAACAAGATAATAAACGAGCTGCTTCACAAGGGCGTAACGGTTTTGCACGATGCCGTAGCAGACGTTCACGTTTCGGGCCACGCGTGTCAGGAAGAGCTGAAAACGATGCACGCACTGACAAAGCCGAAGTATTTTATGCCCATACACGGCGAATACCGCCATCTTGTAAGCCACAAGGCACTTGCTATGCAAATGGGTGAAAAGGAAGAAAACATCTTCATTTCAGAGATCGGCAAGGTGCTTGAGATAGACTCTGACGGTGCCCGCTTCAACGGAAGCGTTCCATGCGGAAAGGTACTCGTTGACGGTTACGGAGTGGGTGACGTCGGAAGCATCGTTTTGCGTGACAGATTGCATTTAGCTGAGGACGGTATAATAATCGTAGTTACCGCGTTGCAGATGGACGAACAGCTCATTATGTCAGGACCTGATATAGTGTCACGAGGATTTGTATACGTCAGAGAGTCCGAGGAGCTTATGACGGAATTGCAGCAAATAGCCCTTGAGGTGATAGACAACTGCTTTGATAACGGCATTGCTGATTTTTCACAGATCAAAAACAAGATCAAAGACGAGCTTTCGAAATTCATATATCAGACGACGAAAAGACGTCCGATGATCCTGCCTATAATAATGAGCGTTTAAAAGTCTATTAACGGAGATAAGGATGAAAAAGAAAATTCAAAAAAGTATATGTGCTATCGTTTTGTGCCTTTCAGCGTTGCTTTGTGCCTGCGCAGGCGGCGATACGCAGCCCTCGGACACAGAAGCGTTTACAGACGAAAACGGCACGTCAGAGCAAACGAACGAAAGCACTGAACAAGCTCCAAACGGAGAAATAACTCTTGAGCCTTTATCACCAACAAAAACACAAGCTCCCGCCGTCGTTGTAACGAGCAATTTAAACGAAAACACCGTGCTTGTGGCGGGAATATGCGAAAATGACAGCACGATAACCGTAAACGGCGAATACACAAAGGATCTGCGTGTTTCGTCATACGGTGAGGATTTCGTTTTTTCAGTCGAAGTACCGAAAAGAAAAAGCGACACATTAAGTATTACGGCAAAGGTTGACGGAAAGGAAGAAAGCAAGATAGTGAGCGTAAAGGTCAAGTACGATTCGGAAGCGGAGGATACGGGACTTTTCGTGACCACCGACGGACGTATATGCCAAAACGAGATACTTGACGACTTGTACCATTCCGACCTTTTCACAAGAAACGAAACGACGCTTATAAGAAAGCTCGCTCAGGACAGAGTATCGGACTGCAAGCGTGCCGCAGGTAAGAACGTGCAGGTCATATATCTGCTCGTTCCAAATCCGCTGACTATATATCAGGACGGCTTGAGTGAGGAAATGAAGTCGAACATCGAAACGGACGACTCGAGAATGAAGCAGGCTGTAAGAGCTCTCGACAGTGTCAACGGAGTTACCGTTATCGACCTTACAAGCGTTATGAATAAGCATAAGGACGAGAATATTTATTACTATACCGACACGCATTGGACGGAGCTTGGCGCATATTACGGTTACGTTGAGCTTATGAATGAAATAGCGAAAAAGTTCCCGTCCGCCGCACCTCATGCGTTATCCGACTACGATATAAAAAACGTCACCGTGTCATATACGGATATGATGACGTACGCAAAAACAGAAAACTCCGGTATGAGGGAAACTGCGCCGTTCCTTATCAGCAAGTACACACCCTTAGCCCCGTATGATGCGGCAAAAAAGGAAGAAGCGTACATATGGGACTTCACAAACGAGTTTTTTGCCGAAGGATACTCCTCAAGCAAGATCGACAATGATGAATTACCGAGCGGTATAATTCTGTTCGATTCGTTCGGACTTAACGCAATATCGTTTATTGCAGAGCATTTTTCAACGCTCACGTGCCAGACTATATGGACGTACAGCGTTGATTATGACCTCGTGGAAGAACAAAAGCCCGATTATATAATCGAGCTTATAAGCGAAAGAACACTCGGCAAGCTGCTTTCAAGTAAATAAAAAAACGATCGGCTCATTTTCAGTAATGTGAGCCGATCTTTTATTATGTAAAAATTCATTATGCACTGCTATGCAGTGATCGCCACGCCCACAGGGGATGGCGGCAGGCGATCGTATCTTATTTTGTTATACATCAGACCTTTGTTGAATTTATATAAAAGCTTAAATCAAATGGCAATGTATAAAATCTTCCTTTAAGTTAAGAAATTGATCTTATCTTAAAGGGAGCTTTTTTGTTAGCTTATCACTTGCACTTTTGCTAAAATATTTTGGCTATTGGGTTTTACAAGTTTGCCATCAGAAGTACCAAACGAATTAATCCCATAATCAAATCCTACTACTCCTTCGGCTTCGATATAGACCTCGTTGTATTTTTTTGACCTTACGTTTACAGACTTTGCTGTGCCGTCTTCTTCGATCCAATAGAAAGGACCTGTACCGTCATACCAGCTGAAAATTACTTTTCCTTCATTGAGTTTATAGAAAACGCCATTAACCATAGAATAATAGTCAAGAATTCCTTCTGATATCACTCTTCTTACAAAAAATAATTGGTCATTTTTTTCGTCTGCGAATTCAATATACCAATCTCTTGCATCAGGTACTCCTTGGGGAACTGTGTGCATTACACGGCTCTTTTTCCAGAAGAATGTTTTTCCGTCTGTGCGAATCATATCATTTTCTTCGCCCCAATCGTCTGGGTATTCTTCCTTTGATGCATACACCTTATCATCTACAGGTGCTTGCGTTTCGGGCGCTTTTGTTGCAGGGGGATCTGTTTCAGGTGCTTGCGTTTCGGGGGCTTTCGTATCCTCAACGGGAGCGTTTGTTGCAGGAGCATTTGTTGCCTGTGTATCAGTTACAGCATCTGTTGCATTTTCCGTTGCCTTGTCCGTTTCAACCGTGGTTTGAGATGCTGGTGCTTGCGTATTGCTTGCCGTCGTGTCAGATCCTTCCGGATCTGCACAGGCAGTAAGCATTGACGATAAAACGAGTGATGCTACAATTGCATAAAGCAGTCCTTTGTTTTTCATTTTTGTCTTCCTTTCAAAATCAAAAAGTGCGTCAACCGAAGCCAACGCACGAAAAACGCCGGCCCGATTGTCGCCAAACAAATACAAGCCATTGATAAGGAAAATCCGCACAATAATCTCGTCGGAACCGGCATTTTTACCAAATTCACATAGAGATTATTGCATACAAGGAAAAGGGGTATTCTCCGTTATGAAAATATCCTTATCAATGCATTATGTAATTTGTTTGGCACAGTCATTATAGCATTGTTTTTTCGTTTTGTCAATATGCGGTCGTAATTTCACCTTGTATCATTCGTGCCGATGATAGTAGGTGAAATAAGGCGGTATCTGCGTGATAACAATACCGTAAGGGTATCACGAAGCGTGCGTGATCTTGCGTATAAGGCGTTGAGCGCAAGAGATGAAATAGCCAAAAAAACCGTTTCTGAGCCGACGGTAGAGCAAATAGCGGCATATCTTAACGAAAGTGCCGAAAGCATTTCGTGCGCCCTTGAGGCGATAGCCGAGCCCGTTTCGATATTCGATCCCGTTTACAGCGACGGAGATGACGCAATGTGCGTTATGGACAGAATAAGCGATGAAAACTGCAACGACGGCAAATGGATAGAAAGCATCGCTCTGTCAGAGGCATTAAAAGGATTGAACAAGCGTGAAAAGGCGATAATTGATATGCGTTTTTTCAACGGCAAAACGCAAATGGAGGCGGCAAGTGAAATAGGAATAAGTCAGGCTCAGGTATCAAGAATAGAAAAATCCGCCCTTGAAAAGCTGAAAAAGCAAATGTAAAAGCGTAATGCAAGATCACTCTTGCATTACGCTCAAAGATCGTCCGCATCCTGCGTAGGCGTTTCATTTTTATTTCCCTTTACGTTTCCCGTATATGATCCGAGAACATCCGTCTTACATTCACATTCTCTGTATGCCTGTATTACTTTTTTCGACTTATTTTTTTCTTTTGCTTTATCCATTTTATATTCCGTCACTTTCATTATTTTCGGGCTTTCACCCCGTATTATCCTACGCCGTCAAGTGAAAAATATACGGCAGACGAAGCAGGAAATAAAAATACAGAATATCAGTGTGAGAAATGCACATATAAGCGTATGGCGTGTTCTTTTTATCCCCACGGAAGAAAAATATACCGATATAACGTAAAGCATCGTATCAGACGAGCCCATTATAACGCACGCACAAAGGCAGGCAAAGCTGTCAGCGGTATATTTTTTAAAAAGCTCAGACGCCATAGCCATAGAGCCTGAGCCTGAAACGGGCCGCAATAAAAGAAGCGGCAATATCTCCTGAGATACAGCCAATCTTTCCGCTATCGGCGCTAACAGCTTACACAAAAGGTCAACTGCACCGCTTGACGTGAACATGCCTATTGCCGAAAGCAGTAAAACGAGCGTTGGCAAAAGCGATATTGCGGTATTGAAGCCGTTTTTTGCCCCTTGCAAAAATATTTCAAATCCGTTCTTATCAAATAAAAAGAGTATACCCACAAAGAACAGAATGGAAGGCAGGATCAACGATGATACGTATTGCATCAGAACACCAACGAAAAAAGCTTTGTTATTGTTATTGCAAAAACGACCGTCAGGAACGAAGCTATGACCGTAGGCAGTATAATACTGTACGGGCTTTGCGAGCCTGCACTCTGCCGTAAGGCTATCAGCGTTGCCGGGAAAATATCGAGCGACGCCGTATTGAGAACGGCGAGCATTACCATATCGTCAGATGCAACATCCTTGTTACCGTTCAGCTTTTGCAAGCGCGACATTGCCGCAAGAGCCAGCGGAGTTGCCGCATTGCCTATACCTAAAATATTTGCACTGATATTTGCCGATATTTCTCCGCAAGCACCGTTTTTATAAGCATTCGGAAAAAGGAATTTCAATATGGGTGATATAAGGCGTGAAAGCCTATTCACAATTCCCTTTTTATCCAATACGTTGATGATACCGCACCAGAAGGTCATAACGCCGCAAAGCGTCAAAACAAGGTCAACTGCCGACTTTACACTTGTAAAAACAGATGATGATAGCTGCTCTGTACCCCCGGTGCAAACGGCAAAAATCACCGAAATTATATATAAAATTGCCACTATATAGCCTAACATAAGCCCTCTTTAGATGTATTCGACATTATTCGACAAAATTAATTGAATAAACTTCCAATTAGATTTTAAATATGAATTGAAATAAGGGAATTATTATGACGATTTTTTCCCATATATGATAAATTGTATATTGTAGTAAATGGTATTATTTATAACAATGCAATTTATTGCCATAAGTATATTTTTAAACAAGGGAGATTAGCGTTATGATGAAGTCCACAGGTATTGTAAGAAGAGTTGATGATCTCGGTAGAGTCGTACTTCCTATCGAAATCAGAAAGACACTCGACATCGGTTTGAAGGATGCGGTTGAAATTTTCACCGAGAATGACAAGATTATTTTGAAGAAGTACCACCCCGCTTGCGTTTTCTGCGGCAACGTAGAAGACATAGTTTATTACAAGGGTAAGCTCGTTTGCCCCGATTGCCTTGAAGGTCTTCGTCACATCGTTCTGTAATTTATATTATAAATTCGTCTTCAATATGCAAAAAAAATGGCTGTTGTTTTCACAACAGCCATTTATTTTTTTAATCTATCAGATCCATCGGGCAGTCTTCCCCTGCCTTATACGCTGATATGTATTGCTTCATCCATTGGTAATACTTATCACCGTGTCCGCCCTTCATAGGCTCAATATCACGGCTGTATTCCTGCGTATAGTTATCAACGAACGTTACTCTTCCGCCTCTGTCACGCTGACGCTGAGCCGCCCATTCATTCCACCACGTTATCGTCACTATTTTAGGATCGTGCTGGAAAACTCTCAACCATTGCTTCTGGAACGTCTTGCCGCCATTACGTCCTACAGCGGTAGACGTATTAGACATATAATCCGATTGGCGTGCAGTATACACGCTCATCTGCTCATATTCTTTATTTTCATCCTTGCAAGGAAATTTACTGTCGCTTATAAACGTCCACTGATTTGTGGCAGGACGAGGTCCTGTAAATATGGTAACGGTCATATCACGCAACGTAAGCTTGCTTGCATATCTGAAATGCCTTAACTGCAACGAGTTCGGATATGAAGACGATGCGCAAAGCATTAACGGCTTTCCGTCCCAATACACCCAGCAATCATCGTATTTGCCGTTTGCGTAAAATTCCTTGTATACTGCTTCACACGTGCTCCAGCCGCAGTCGCTTTCCGTTCTGTTCCAGAAAACAACGTACGGAGTTTCCTTTCCCTCGCTTCGCATTTCAAGGATCGTATCGCATATTGCCTTGCAGGGATCTGAGACCATACGCTTCCAATAATTATCCGCTTTCCACGAGTTATAATTTGCGTTGGTATTATCAAGTATTATAAAATCAACGCCTGCTTCGGCAAGCTGAGTCATATGAGTTCTTATAACGCTTTTATCCGAGCTTTTATAGTATCCCAAGGCGGGCTCTGACCAATAGTGAAACGTGCCGTAATTACCCCATCCGCTATATGACGGATCTGTAGCATTTGCACTATTGCGCGCAAGAATATCCGAAATATCGTATATTTTACCGCCTGCTATAGTATCAAACCACATTGAATAGCAGATAGATACTACCTTTGTTTTATCGGTAATATCAAGTCCAACGCTGTCAGTCGGTGTGTCATTTTCCTTTTCAGTGCTTTTTTCAGACTCAGAGCTGTCCTGCATTTTGTCCGTTTCGTCGCTTCCGACCGTACTGTTGTCGCTTTTATCTGTATAAAACGATTCAACACTGTCACCGGAAGAGCAGGCAACTGAAAACATCATAACAGTTACAAGAAAAGCGGAAACGATCATTTTAATACTCTTCATATTTTCCCTCTGCTTTTAAAGCATATATGCGGATAACCGCATTTTCAAAAGTTCAATCCGAAACACAAACAGGGCTTTTGCCCGCTTCTTTTAATACGTCCTTCATGCTGTATCTCCCGCACGGCTTATTTATCATAAACGATGCCGCCTTTACTGCTCCCTGTGCGAACAGATCACGGCTTTGTGCTGTGTGTCTGATCGTTATGACCTCGCCGTTTCCGCAGAACATTACCTCATGCTCACCAATGATAGTGCCGCCTCTTATAGAATGTATACCTATTTGATGGGGATCTCTTTTTTCTCTGTACGGAGTTCTGTCAGTTATGCGTTTTGCATCGTACGGTAAAGCGCTTTCTATTTCGTCAGCGATCATGACCGCCGTGCCGCTGGGAGCATCGAGCTTCTTATTATGATGCGCTTCGATTATCTCAACGTCATAATCCTCACCCAAAATCTCCGCTGCATTTTTTGCAAGCCGACACAGAAGATTGATGCCGAGCGACATATTGCCCGATGTAAAAAGCGGAACGCTTTCTTCCATACGCTTCATCATAGCCTTTTCCTCGTCAGTATGGCCTGTTGTGCATATGATAGCGGGAAGAGATTCTCTTTTTGCGTAATTCAGTATATCCTCTGTAAGAGTATGGTGTGAAAAGTCTATTATAACATCTACCTTTTCCGTAACCTCAAATATACTTTTATAAACGGGATAAGAACATTCAGCGCTTGATATATCGACTCCTGCACATATTTTGTCATCACCCTTAAGCGCTTCAGAAACAGCTCTGCCCATTCTTCCGCAGCATCCGCAAAGTAATATATTCATATCTCCACCTTAAATAAGACCGTAGTTTTTCATTATTGTAAACAGCTTTTCATCCTCTGCTTCTGTCATAGGACAAAGCGGCAAACGCATTTCTATATCGCACATACCCATTTTAGCCATTGCCGTCTTTACGGGAATGGGGTTTACCGTCATAAACAAAGCATTTATGAGCTTCAGAAGCTTAAGCTGCATCTGCGCACTTTCCTTGCACTTACCTTCAAGGTATAAATGAGTAAGCTGTGCCGTTTCCTTCGGCATAACGTTTGACAAAACGGAAATAACACCCTTTGCGCCTACGCTCATCATAGGTACTATCTGATCGTCATTACCGCAATACACGTCTATATCATCACCAACCGCATCCATAAGCTCAACGATGAAGCTGAGATTTCCGCACGCTTCCTTTGTTGCTATGATATTAGGGTGCTTTGCAAGCGCCTTATATGCATCTATGCTGATATTCACGCCCGTTCTTGAAGGTACGTTATACAGAATAATAGGCTTGTCACAAGCATCAGCTATCTTTGAAAAATATTCAACAATTCCCTTTTGGCTTGTTTTGTTATAGTAGGGTGTAACGTGCAAAAGTGCATCTGCGCCTACCTCACACGCATGGCGTGAAAGATCGACCGCATAAGCAAAATCGTTAGAGCCTGTGCCTGCAATAACGGGAACTCTGCCGTTTACCTTTTTAACCGTATATTCAATAATATCTCTGTGCTCCTCGTCGGTAAGCGTTGCCGCTTCCCCCGTCGTGCCGCACACGATTATGGAATCAACGCCGCCGGCTATCTGAAATTCTACGATCTTGCCGTAGCTTTCGTAATCTATCGCTCCGTTTTTAAAAGGAGTGATTATTGCCGTTCCGACGCCCGAAAAAAT
>JAFYMA010000238.1 GCA_017556845.1 Clostridia bacterium
ACGCACTGATTCAAATATTTTTCTGTGTTGTATACAGGAATGATAACGCTGAAAAAACAACTCATTGTCGCGCCTCACATCTTTTTAATTACAGATTCGTCTTTTCTGTAGCAGGTGAACCCTTGAATTCTTCCATTGTCGCACTTGTCGCAGAGGAAATTCCCTCTCTTTTCAAAACTGCAAACACGGTTTTAAACAGTATTTTTACATCGCCTGCAAAGGATATGCTTTCTGCATATGTAACATCATATTCAAAGCGTTCTTCCCAGCCTATAGCATTTCTGCCCATAACCTGAGCAAGCCCGGTAAGTCCGGGGCGGACTGAATGACGCTTTTTCTGCCGTTCATTATACAGCGGCAGGTATTTAACAAGCAACGGCCTTGGACCGATAAAGCTCATATCGCCCTTTAAAATATTGATGAGCTCCGGCAGCTCGTCAACACTCGTGCTTCTGAGAAGCTTTCCGAATTTTGTAAGCCTCACCTCGTCAGGCAATAGCTCTCCGTTTTCATCTCTTTTGTCGTTCATCGTACGGAATTTATACAATGTAAATATTTTCTCGTTTTTCCCGGGGCGTTTTTGCTTGAACAGGACCGGAGAGCCGAGTTTTATCCTTACAAGTAGTGCTGCTAATAAAAGCGGCAGACACAAAACCGTAATCAAGGTAAAGGAAAATACGATATCAAAAAACCGTTTTAAAAAAAACTTATACATAAATCACCGTTTTCTGCGCAAAAAAACGCTGTAAAACATCTTTCTCATTTTAACGGGCATCAAACGCTGCACCGCAAATCTTATTGTAACATTTAATACGTAGCGGAAACGGCTGATCATTCCGTTATCAAGCATATAACTTTGGAGTGCTTTTTCGCTTTCAAAAAACTCAACACCGCCGCGTCTGGCATAAGAGGAATCAGAAACACCCGCAAGGCACAGCACCTGATCTGTATTTGCAAATAAAAATCCGTTTTGAGCCATTCGTACCCACAAAAAATAATCTTCATTGCAATACAATGAACGGTATCCGCCGCATTTTTCCACTGCACTTTTTTTATATATGACCGTCATATGATTGAACGGACATCTTTTTTTCAGATACTTTTTTATTTCTGAATCCGTCTTCGGCAGAGAACGTACATTCAGCCTTTTTCCGCTGATCTTATCAAATTCCCGTATAGCTCCGCCGACAACGTGAGCATTGCTTGAATACATAATTTCAAGAAGTGTTTTAAACCGTCCCTTTAAAGCAACGTCATCAGCATCCATAACGCCGACTATTTCATTTCTGCACATCGAAAGTGCCGCATTTCTTGCTTTTGCGTGATCGCCGTTTGAGCTTATATAAATAATATCAGCCAAGCCCTCGCACGCTCTTACCTTTTCCAATAGCTCTCCACACAGGTCGTCTGCACACACAACGATCTGATCCGGCGGCGGTATTTGCTCCTTTATGCTTTGAAATGCCCTTGAAAAACCATCGGCGGTATCACCTGCACATACATTGATAAAGACGGAATATTTTACATCAGTACAGCGTTTTGGCATAATTCATCGCCTTTTCGTATTCTTCGTTTGTTATACGTCCCTGCTTAAGAAGCATATCGCCGTAGTCACCGCAGTCCTCACTGCTGTCGAACGGCTCTTTTTTAGACAGTATCATTTTGACAGTATCGAACACTATTCTGACATCAGACATAAGAGTAATATTTTCCGTATACTCTATATCCCATTTGAATTTTTCGTCCCAGCCGAGTGCCGCTTTTCCCTTTGATTGTGCAAGTCCCGTTATTCCCGGAGTGACATTCTGCCTTTTCGCAATTTCGGAAGTATAGAATACCATATCCTCAACGAGCTGCGGGCGCGGACCGATTATACTCATTTTACCTGTAAGCACACAAAAAAACTCAGGTATCTCATCAAGATATGTTCTTCTTAAAAATGCACCGACCTTTGTTATTCGTTCGGGATTTTTCAAGTGTGTTCCGTCAGGTGAATATTCAGGTCTCATCGTTCTGAACTTGTATATAGTGAACAACTCATTGTTCTTCCCCGGACGTTTTTGCTTAAAGATCACGGGAGATCCCATAGCGCAAAACACTACTATCGAAATGATCATATATACGGGCAAAAGCAGTATTATTGCAATAAAGGAGAACAATATGTCGAATAATCTTTTGAATAAAGTCTTATACATTTTCACTCCGCAAAATCAAGGCATACCATATCAGCATTATTATATCATATAAAACAATATAAATCAATATATATATTTTAATTATTGCTATAAAAAAGGTGGTTTTTTGCGTAAAAAGCAACAATATATTTACATCATTCTTTTGTATTGTCGAAATACATAGTGTATAATTACAATATGAAAGGCGGTGTTGACGTGGAGCATAGAAAAAAAGTATACGATCCTGAAACGCTCGTACCGGAAATTGAATATATCGTCAACTGCGGCGGAGTGTTTCCGCTTACGGTAACGGGAATCAGCATGCGTCCGTTTATCACTCCTCACATTGACACCGTGTTTATTGAAAAAACATCTCCGACCGATTTAAAAAAAGGTGACGTAGTATTTATCAAGTACAACGGCAGAGCTGTATTACACAGGATATATAAGCTGAATAAAGACGGATTTTATATGCAGGGCGACGCTCACGCATCCTCTGACGGTTTTTTTGATTATAGCTGTCTTATAGGCGTTGTCAGATACATCCACAACGGAAAAACAAACAAAAAAAGAAAAGCGAATACGATGTGTATCCGCTTTCTCGTTAAACTGAACAGAGTCAGAATCCATATATTCGATTTTTTCAAAAGATAGACGGGCTTTATATCAACCGTATATAAGCTCGTATATCTTTTTTCTGTTTGCAGCAATATCTATCTGAACGATGCTCATATATCCGGAATATCCCGGCGGCTTTGCATACGCATATTTCCACGTTCCGTTGAAGGGCATCGACGTCATTTCAATATCCACACCGCCGGTTTCAAAGACGCTGGTGACGATTTGAATACACGTTCCGAGAGAAATATTCATTTTAAGATACGGGGACATTTCGTTTGCAAGGCTTATGCATTTTGTAAGGCCTTGAGAATACGCTTTTTTATAAATTGCCATTACAACGTCTCTTTGACGTCTCGTTCTTTCAAAGTCAGAACCGGAAAGGCTTCTGTTTCTTGCATGTGCAAGAGCCTTATAACCGTCCATCGTATTGACGCCGACCTTCATATTATATATCTTATATGCATCGGCAAACCATTTAACCTCTTCCTTGGTCAGCACTACCTCAATGCCGCCGAGCTTATTGACGATCGCCTCAAGACCGCCGAAATCAACGACTATATAGTGCTGGATATCGAGCTTAAGAACCTCATTTACAGTGTTGATATACAGTCCCATACCGCCGTATGAAAGCGAATGACCGAGCTTGTTCCAATAATGCCCTTCTATCGGCACATAGCAGTCGCGAAGCAGGGATATGACCTTAACCTCACCCGTTTTCTTGTTGTATGACAGGATCATCGCAGAATCGGCTCTGCCATAGTACGATGCCTCATCGCGACCTACGACAACAATGTTTATAACGTCTTTGTCTATCTGATTCCGCTGATATATCGGAATATTTCCGACATAGTCCGTTGCAAGCTCGCCGGTGTACGGCTTATTCGAGCCTGAGGACGGTTTATTTGAGCCGGATGACGGCTTTTGAGTTGAAGGTGTGGAATCTTCTGTCTCGCTTGGTGTATTGTTACCGACAGTGCTGTCAGAGACGGTTTCGTCCGCAAGATCAGTATGCTCAGGGGGCTCTGATGTTGCATCGCCAACGATAGGATCAAAATCATCCGGCAATATCTCGTCAGCATTTACCGTTTCGTTTATATCGCCATCCGGATTATTTATGTCAGGAGTATAGTCGTCATTTCTGCTGACTATATCTATACTGTCATCATAAAATCCGTTAAAAGCATTTAAAAACATTCCCGCAACAACTGCAAGACAAATCATCAAAAGTGCGATTATCGAAAGTATTACTATGATAATAATGTGCTTTTTTTTCTTTTTATCATCAGTTGTCACATTGGGATTTTCGCTTTGCACTGCATTTTTTTCGTTATTTTCGTTATTTTGCATATTTCTTTATTATTTGCTTTGTTATCTCAGCCTTACTGATCATATCCATAGCAAGATGTGCCTGGCATTTTGCTCTTACAAGATTGTGCTTTTCATAATTACACTTAAAATACTTATCTCCATCGAGATAATCGGTAAGAAATCTCGCTGCCAATTCAAGAGCCATAACTATCGGGCCGAGATATAATGTTTCAAGCTCCTGCTCTGTCATAGCGCTCGAGGTTTGCTTTACAAATCCTGCTGTAAAAGCCTCGTATTTTTCAAGATCAAGACCTACGAGAGAAAGATCAGGCTCATCCTCCTGAGCTGTATTTGCGGCAAAACGTATCGCATCACCGAAATCGTATGCGGTAAGTCCCGGCATTACAGTATCAAGATCAATAACAGCAAGCGGCTCTCCTGTTTCAAAATCAAACAGCACGTTATTGCACTTAGTGTCGTTATGAGTAACTCTCAACGGAATACTGCCGTCCGAAAGCATTTTCACAAGCGATGTTGCGGTATCCTTATTGGAAATAAGCGCATCATAGAGCTCTTTTACTTCTTCAAGTCTTCCGCATACGTCCTTTGACGCCGATGCTTCAAGCGCCTCGTATCTCGATGCGGTGTTGTGAAAATTCGGTATTATCTCATGCAATGAAGAGGCGTCGAAATCGGCAAGCTGCATTTGAAATCTGCCAAACGCCGCACCGGCATTTTCAAGCACGCCGAGATCATCGAACGTGTCATATGTAACAGAACGCGGTATAAATCGGTATGCACGCAAAAATCTATCATCGTCATCAATAAAAAAATTGACTCCGTCTTCAGTCTGCAAAAAATCCAAAACGTATTTTTCAGACTCTTGCTCGTCATACTTTTTTGATATGTGTTCGGTTACACCCTTTATATTCTCCATTATATGCTCTGGAGCCTTGAATACAAACTTATTTATATCTTGTACTATATAATCGAACGTCTTTCCGTTGTCCTCGTACGTTACCTTATACGTTTTGTTTATATTACCTGTTTTTATTGCGGAATATTCCTTTAATTCACCTTTTATGCGGAATATATCGCATATTTGCTTAATTTCCATATCGATTCACTTTCGATCAGCCAAATATTTCTTTCAGAAGAATTTCAGACGTTGCTTCAACAGATCGCTTTATCCTGTTTCCGTAGGGAAACCACTTTATTCTGCGCATAGATTTGGAAAAATCCGGCGCTCTGTGCTTTATATCGTGGGAGTCACTGCCAAGAACTATCGGCATATCCTTTGAATAATAATGATAAAAGGCAAGCCGTTTTTTCATAGATCTTAGCGAAATATTATTAAGCTGATATATAAAATCCTCAAATCCGAATACCTGTTCAAGCTGGCTGGGGGTGAAATAGTCAAGAAGCCTGTCAACATGCGCAAACATAATATCAATATTTTGTTCAAATGCTATATGCTCTATTTCATCTATCATCCAATACTGAAACTTTGAAGAAGGAAATTCAAGCATTATGATATTGGAATTACCCATACACAAGGGCTTCAGATCGTCATTTGACATTTCCTTATTCAAATGCACCTCCGCACCAAGTGCTATTTCGGGGACGATCTGTCCTTTGCAAGCTTCCTTCAGAATTTCGTATGATCTTTCCCTGCGGTCGATAAAATGCTCAACGCTTTCCGAATCATTCATATAATGAGGAGTAAGCACACAGTGAGTTACTCCCTGGTCGTAAAGAGCTTTAAGCATTTCCACGCTTGTTTGAACATCACGTGCTCCGTCATCCATTTTAGGCAGGATATGAGTGTGAAAATCTACAAGACAGTTTTTTCTCATGAATTATCGTTTTCCACGTAAGAATAATAGTTTTTATAATATTTTCCCCTATAGGTTCTGCGTACTCCCGCTCCTTCTTTAACGTCATTGATAACTACGCCGAGTACCTTTCCGCCGATCTTTGTAATATTATCAGAGGCGTTTTCGAGCTCCTTATACTGAGAAAACTTATAACGGACAACGAGCACTACTCCCTCAACAGCTCTTACGATAAGCTGGCAGTCAGATACAACGTTAACGGGGGGAGTATCTATAATAATATAGTCGAATTTTGAAGAAAGCTCTTCCATCATCGAAACGTACGTGGGTGTACTCAAAAGTTCAGAAGGGTTAGGCGGAATAGGGCCTGACGTAAGCACGGAAAGATTGGGCTTTACACCCTCGTGTATCGCATCGAAAACTGCACTCTGCTTACTCAAAACCTTTGAAAGACCGTTTTCATTCGTTATTCTGAACAGCTTGTGTATTGTCGGACGGCGAAGGTCGGCGTCTATCAGAAGCACTGTATTTCCCGTTTGTGCAATAGTTACGGCAAGGTTCGCTGACGTTGTTGATTTACCCTCTGCAGGCGTAGGTGATGAAATAGCGACTACCTTTTTTTCCGCACCTGCCAAAGCATAAATAAGATTTGTTCTTATAGTCTTATACGCCTCTTTTACCGCACCTGCGTTATTCTTTTTATATCCGTATCCGTAGCCATAGCCGTATCCGTAGCCATAGCCGTATCCGTGTTTATTCTTTTTCATAATACTTCATTCACACCTTTCTTTATTTAGCGTCGTCGCTGTCTGTCGGCTCTTCGGTGTTTTTCTTTGTCTTACGCGGACGTTTTTCAAATGAGGGAACCTCTCCCAAAACGGGCATACCGACTCTTACCTTAAGGTCGTCCGCGCTCTTTATCGAGTTATCGAAAATGTGGAATACAAACAATGCTGCACAGTATACAAGAAATCCTGCGGCTATTCCCTTGAAGGCGAACTCAGTATTATTCGGGTACGATTTTGATATGGGCTTCGTAGGCTCTGAGAAGACCTGTACCTGTCCTGCCTTTGCTATATCGTACAGAATTCCCGGCGCTGCATCCGAAAATCTCTTACATATCTCATACGAAAGGTTTTTGTCTGATGTCGTAACCGATATTTTCATTATTTCCGTGTCAGACACAGACGAAAGCTTTATACAGCTTCTGAGCTGTGCAGGTGACAATTTTACAGGCAGCTGGCTTCCGAGATCGTCCAGAAAGTCGTTACTTTCCAAAAGTATAGCACTGTAAGTATCAAGCAAACGTCTTGAGGATGTAAGAATGCTCGCGGACGTTCTTCCCTCCTCATCGTATTGAGCGTTGACATACATTTTTGATGTAGACGTATACATAGGCGTAACAAATGCCCTTGCATACACATATCCGCAAATTCCTGTTACTATTGATGCTATAAGTATCCATACAATGTGCTGCTTGTACAGATTGAATAAGGCTGTTAACTCAATTTGTTTTTTCATGTTCTAAATAATCCCTTTCCTTCCCGCCGATCTTATTATAATGCCGTTTGGCAGCTCAGCGGATGTCTGTAAAAGTATACGGCTTTATCGCGCTTGTGTTCTGACGCGATCCAAGATCTTACGTCAATTCAACAAGATTCGCGCCCTTTGCTTTATCAACAAAGGATTGCACATCTCTTCTTGCAATGTCTTCGGATATATCGTATTCATCAAGCATATTTTTCACTAATTCGTCCACGTCTGCACCTACGCATATCGCTTCCCACATAGCCTTTCCCGTCTTGTTCAGCTTGATTATTCCATTGAACTTCTGTGCCTGAGCTCCGACGGGCACTATAATATAGGTATCTCCTATTTCCCGTAAAACAAATCCGGGCTTTGCTTTAACAAACATCTCGTTATATTCCTCCGTATGCGTAAAAAGCACGCATATTAAATTTATTTCATACCGTTGTATGCAACCTCTGCTGCCTGCAGGGAAATGTTGCAGTACAAGTCATAAAACTTCATAGTTTTCAAAAATCGGTCCAATTCGTCTAAAAACTTCAAAGTGTACGTCTCATCGTGCGGACGGTACACCTGACTCAAAAGAGGAGTCAAAGCATCCGATGATGTCTTTTCCGTTATTGTATTCTCCTTGCCTCTGTGCAAAAAGCATACAGCCTTCAAAGGAGCATAAGTATTCTTATTAAGGTTATTTTTTCCGCTCCACGGCGTTCCGTAGATCCTGTACTCACCGTTAACATACCGCACTATCGGCTTATCGTCGTTTATAATAAACGCTCTTTGTCCGAATTTTTCAAGCCACAGACGCGTGTGTGTAGATTTACCCGTTCCGCTCAATGCAGTAAATGCATATGCTTCTCCGTCAAGCACAACAGTTGATGAATGAAATAAAAACCCGTTAAAATCGAGTATTTTCGTGCAAAGCTTTCTGTATATTGCCGTATATTCGGCAGTCTGCTCGGTAGAATCGGGAAGATATTCATATTCACGCTTTATGTCATCAGCTGACACATCGGCAACTATATCTACCGGCGCACCGTCATCTATCCGATACGGCTCTGACAACTCTGCGATAGCCGATGATACGGGCGTATACTGTACGTTCAGCTCAGCGATCCTGTATATAGGCATATCAGTTGTTCACCGGACGTGTCCAGTCGGGCAACGGTCTGAGAGTTTCGTAAGCATCTATATCAAACTCGCCGCCGGGAAAATCGTGAATCCCGTCATACTGAGATCCGTGTGAATGTGTTTCTTCATCA
>JAFYMA010000239.1 GCA_017556845.1 Clostridia bacterium
ACGCTCCCGTGTATATCTGGGTGTGGAACGATAATTGTACCCGTGAAATTATAGACGAACAGCTTGCGGAAATGCAAAGGCTTGGTATAAGGGCATTTTATATTCTTCCCGAGCCTGTGGAGTTCCGTCCGGACAGTATGCCCACAAACCTTACGCCCGAATATCTTTCCGATGAGTATTTTGAACTCTGTGCTTATGCAATAAATAAAGGGACAACGCTTGGTATGAACTGCTGGATTTATGATGAAGGCGGCTGGCCGTCGGGCAGTGCTTGCGGAAAGGTTGTAAAAGATCACCCGGAGTATTCTGCCGGCGGCAAATATCCCGATTTGCTGAACGAAAAAGCAACAGAATATTTTATAGAGATCACTCACAAAAAATATGCATCGGCAACCCGTAACTTTACCGCCGTATTTACCGATGAGCCTAAAGCACCGCTAAATCCATTCAGTAAAGATCTGGCTGACAAATATGAGCAGACCTACGGAGAATCCGTAATGCCGTATCTTAAGCTTATTGAGGGAAAAGAAAAACCGACCGAAGAAAACGCTTGCGTTCTTCGCCGCTGGTATGATTTGTGCAGTCGTGTCTTTTGCGAAAATTATCTGCTTCCCTGCAAAAAATGGGCAAATGAAAACGGCTTTGCTTTTACCGGCCATCTTGATAAGGATCACAGTCCTATCGGATGCATGAACGGCGGCGGAAACTTCAACCTGATGCGTGCGCTGCGGTGCTTTGATATTCCGGGTATAGACGTTATCTGGCGTCAGCTTTATCCAGAAAGTAAAGTAACGGACAAAGACGATATGAATGCTTACAACGGTTTCTATCCTCGGTACGCTTCGTCTGCCGCCGCACACAACGGCACAAAGCTTGCAATGAGCGAGATTTTCGGTGTGGCAGGTCCCGGTCTTACTTATGATATGATGCGATATACGGTCGGGTATCAGGCGGTAAGAGGAATAAACGTATTTAATCCGTTTAATTTTCCGCTTGGGCGCAAGGGTCAGCTTCTTGCGCAGGAGTTGCCTGTTTTTACGGAGAATCAGCCGTATTACCGTTATCTAGCTCTGTTTAATCGCTATACGGAGCGCCTTTCCTATATAGCTTCTCTCGGAAAACGTGTCTGCGAAACAGCACTTTATTATCCTGTTTCAGATTTTCAGTGCGGTATTTCTGCAAAGATAACGGCAAATACATTTGATTCTCTTGGCAGAAGGCTTGAGAATATGACCGTTGATTTTGATATTGTTGATGATGACGTTATACAGCTTGCTGCAATAAGTGCCGATGGCTGTATTCGCATCGGCACGGCGGAATACAAGCACGTTGTTATTCCCGGAAACGCTTATGTTCCCGAAAATACACAAAAGGTGCTGAATGAGTTTATAAGGCACGGCGGAAGAGTTTCAAGAGATATTACAAGCTGTCAGCCTGTATTAAGGGTCGACGGTAACGGTTTGCGTGCAATGCACAGAAAAGCGGAAAACGCAGAAATTTTTATTCTCTTCAATGAAGCGGAAGATAATGAAAATTATAATATTTATCTGCCTGAGTCAAACGGTTATCTGCTTAACCCTGAAAACGGTAAACTGCAACGCTTACAGACCGATAACGGCGTGTTGAAGCTCTCTCTTGCCGTAGGCGAAACAGCCGTTGTGCTGCTGACAGCGGAAGTTTTCAACGCTGAAGAGCCTAAAGTATTCACAGATAAAATTAATCTTCCGAACCGATTTATGCTCAGAAAAGAAACGGAGCTTGTCTGTAACGAAAACGGCTTTGAGAATATAAATCATCGCGAAGAAGCGGCTTGCGTTAACCTGGGCGACTGGTCTTGTTTAATCGGCGGTGCTTATTCAGGAAGCTGTTCTTACGAAACAACGTTTTCTTTACCCGATGAAAAGGTGGGGAAAGAGGGCGAAATCAGCCTCGGTGACGTGCGCTTTGCCGCTTGTGTTTATCTGAATGACTGTCTTCTGGGAACGGTTATGATGCCGCCTTACAGCCTGAGTGTACCGGCAAATCTGCTTCAAAAAGAGAACAGTTTGAAAATAGTTGTAACCAACACGTCGGCAAATTGGTATATCCATACAGATTATTTTGACAAATGGAGTATAAAAGAGCTTTCTCCGTATTTTGAAACGGAACTCGAATATGCAAAAGACTCTGTATCAGGAGGCTTGTACGGACCGGTTGTTTTGTGCTTGGAATAACGTTCGTTAAAATAATTGTTATATATTGAAAAACGCATTTTATGTTGCTACAATATATTTGCGAAAATGTGAGTGGCTTTTCGCACTTTTTCAAAAAAATACGGAGGGAACACTATGAAAACAGCTGTTGTCAACGGCAGAATCGTTCACCCTGACGGCATACTGTGCGGATATGCAATTCTTATTGAAAACGGTAAAATTTCCGCAATCGTATCGGATGAATCGTTAAACCTTGATAGTGTTTCCGTAATCGATGCACATAACAACTACATCAGCGCAGGTTGGATTGATATACATACCCACGGTATAGCCGGCGAGGATTTTATGGATGCCGACCCCGAGGCAAATTTGCGTGCAATGAGGGCTTACGCTCAGCACGGCGTAACGGGCGTTTTTCCAACTACTCTGAGCGCTCCTTTTTCCGAAATACGTCAGGCGCTGGATGCTCTGGCACGTACCGATTTTTCG
>JAFYMA010000240.1 GCA_017556845.1 Clostridia bacterium
AAGGAAAAGGACGATCTTGCTGAATCCACTAAGATGTCAAGAACGAGAGATTCCGGTAATATCGACAGCGTTGTAAACGTTTACTCCACACCCGAAGAAAAAGACGTAATCCTCAAGCAGATACTTGACGGTGCCGGCCCTGCTACCGATGCAGAAGTTGAGGAAATCGACGATGTTGTCGGAAAAGCAGTATATGAAAACACTTTCAGCTCCGCTATTGCAAGCAGCAATGATGACAAAACATGGAACGATAAGGATTCAACCGCTTACCTTTCCCTGTTTGACAATATGATAAGCTCTTATGCAAAATTCATCGCTAAGAGCGATGCGTTTGCAAAGGTTGCATCGTACAGTGTCGTTGAAGCGATCGTTGCTTCGTGCGGCGACAAGCCCACTTCACAGCAGCTCGTATCAAAGTTCCAGAATCACTTCTCTGTCGCACAGGATCTGGCACAGCCCTCACTCAGAGTCGATGAAAACACAGACTACGAGGATCTCGTTGCTCCTTCAAGAACAACGGTATTTATGATGTCTGCAGGAACTGCAAAATACATCAAAAAGCACGCAGAAATGTTCGGCTTGCGCATACCGGCAGATCAGTCTGACGAAGGTCAGGTGATAAAAGCGTGTGCTGAAGAGTTCATCCGCAATTACTCCGGTGATTCCGCGGCAAGAGTTTCTATCGTTAACTCTATCACTGACCAGGTGCTCTACTGCACAGGCGAAATTATGGACATCAACCCCTTGAGAATAGAAAAGTTCAACGAGCTCAGCGCTGACCGTGCATACTACACAAACTATTGCACTGCATTGAAGAATTTCAAAAAATACGATACGGATATGTGGAATCCTCATATCGGCAACGACCTTCACAAGAGAGGTTATCTGCCTTATATGAACGAAGCGAAGGAAAAGGACTGCGACGCAATGGTCGTAAAGGCTCTTCTTTACGCTCTGTACTCAAAGCAGATAACGTACAAAGACGGCGTTGCAGCTATGAAGGGCAAATACTATTTCTCTTACAGCGGTAAAAATATAACAGATTCAAACGGAACCTTGATAAACGTCAAGAACATTGCAAAGCTTATCGCTTGGCTCAGAAACGAGGATGAGCTCGTTGAGGAATGGTGCATGCTCTTCGAAAGAGATATCAAGCGTCAGCAGCTGGCACTTCCGAATTTCGCAAGCGGAACTCCCAATGAAATATCCGCATTGGAGAGCACTCTTACAAAGAGCCTGTACATGAAGCTTCTCACAGAAAAGATATTCGCGCTTCCCACATCAAAGGGCGAAGACTCCATTACAGTTCTTGAGCTTGCAAATATGGTCAAAACAAGCGAAGAGATCGACTGCGACTGCGACGATGCTGAAAGAATACTTATCGTCGCATACGAAGTATTCAAGTCTCTTTGCGAATACCGTACAAGCTCTAAGAATATGCCCGAAATGTTCATACAGATATACAATCAGCAGATCGAAAAGGTATACCGCGCATTG
Source organism: Clostridia bacterium (assembly GCA_017556845.1). GTDB lineage: Bacteria > Bacillota > Clostridia > Oscillospirales > CAG-272 > RGIG7213. The sequence continues at coordinate 1,498 of JAFYMA010000240.1, forward strand.
GCTGATGCAAGATTTATTGTTGAAGCAGGAAAGGATGCAGAGGTTCAGTTCAACCAGTTCGCAGCGTGGCTGCACAACACAGGAGTATTTGACCGCATCAATCCCGATATGCCTTTGGACGAGCTTGGAAACGTATGCATAGATCAGCCTTGCACCGCAGCAAGCTTCGATGCAGTAAAGAGCTCCCTTGCCGGAGTCGCAACAAGATCATTCAGAGCTTATTCAAGCGATGACAGTGAAGATGCTCAGACATCGGAATCATCTGATGTTATCACAGAATAATCAAGTATTCTCTACATTACAACAAATTATAATGCTCAGGCTGTATTAAAATGCAGTCTGAGCAAAGGAGGAAAAGCAATGGAAAGACAATCGGTATTGTTGATAGGTTTAGGCAAAGACGGCAGCCGTATAGCTTTAAGAGCTCATAACAAATCCAAGCGTAATGACATAAGATCGATCTGTCTTTCCGCTTTTTCTTTGCAGGATATACCTCAAAATTCATCTTACATCTCTTTAAATCATGAATCTTCCTTCGAAGATATAGCAAATATGTTTTCACATTTATCGGATGAGGATAGATTTATCAGCGATGATATACAAGCCGTAAGCAGTGCCAGAATGGATTGTGGGGAAAGTCCATGGCGTACAAAAGCGTTTCTTTCGTTCGCCGCGCTGCTTCAGGACGAAGAAAAGGCATCCCCGTTTTTAAAAGCTATCGAAGATACTTTTATCAATAATGAAAAGTCTGTAAAAATACATTTCATTGCATCATGCACCGACTACGGATCAGGACTGTTTCTGCCCGTAACGCTATTCATAAGAAATTATATATACAAACATACCGGACTTACACCGCAATGCGAGCTTTATTTAGTAGGTCCGCAGATATATAAAAATAAGCTTTCAAGCGAATTATACCTTTTATCCTCGGCAAATATGTACGCATCGGTAAGAGAGCTGAACGCCGTATATCTTGCCTGCGATCCGAAAACTAAAAATGATAAGACGATTAAAAGCTCTCTTGATTTTAAAATTGGATCAAACGATTGCAGTATGGGGCTTTTATTTGATTCAGAATACCCGAACAACATTCCCCCTTACCGAACTGTTTCAATATTTGAGGGCATCACGGGCGTAAACAGCGATAATGACGGGATTGAATATATTGCAAACGTAATTTCATCAATACTGACAGACGATTCATACGATAGCATCACCGACGGCACCGTGGTGCTTGATACGGCCGCCGTTTACGGAACTCACAGCATAGTTAAAGCTGTATACCCCAAGCAAGCAATTTCCGATTATATAGTAAAACGCACTCTGACAGAGCACGTTTACACAGAATGGTTAGAAATATATAATAACGCCATGCTTTCTCTTTCTCGCTACGAGTCAAATGACAAAATCACACGAGAGGCACTTGACACAAAAGCGTATCTGAATGCCATGGCAGACTCCCCCTTTAACGCAGACATTAACACTCATCACAACGGTGAGGAATATATAGAAAAGGTGTTATCTGCAATATACAATATAGGCTTGTGTGATATTGCAAAAAGCACCGACAGCTTTATAGACAAAGAAAAAGAAAAATTTGCATCTTCATCTGTTTTCAAAAAAAGCAGATCTGTGTACGAAAGCGCAAAAGCGTTGCACAAGGAATTTACTGCAATACACTGCAAGATATACAGCAGTCTTGACGGTATCCGCTCTGATATCATAAATCAGATAAACGACGCAGCTTCCGACATTTCTTTGATAAAGGAAATCACATCAGAAGAAGGAAACGGCCCCGTTTCACCGATCGTATCTTTTTGTGAGCTAAGCTGCATATACAAAGCATTGATCAACAGAATACACCTTTTAAAATCGGGAAATCAGTGCAGATACGATAACGAAAAGCCGTATGATCTCCTTCCGTACGATCATCTCAGAGTAAAAAATGCCGAGCAAGAAAAAAATGACGCTTATCTCATTTTAGGTAAAGAAAGATTTTCAAGCGTCGTTAACGGTTCCATCAAGATCAAGTTCTCCAATAATTCAGCAGAGTCATTCTTCTTTGATGCGCACGGTATAAAAAACAATATTTTAAATTCTGCATACGCATATATCTTAGGGCAGATAACTGAACACATTTTAGCACTTGCCGACAAATACATAATACTTTTCAATGAACTGAACGGTGATATACAAAAGCTGAAAAGCGAGGTCTTTCTTGCCTTACATACCTGCTCTGACGATACGTTTGATACAGTAAACGTATTTTCTTCCCCGCAGGATAAAGAAATAGCCTTTAACTCTTATCTGAAATTTGGCAATATCGACAGTGTAAAGTTGTCTGTATACAATGAAATTGCGGAATATATTTCACGTACTGCAATCACATTGCAGTCGGACAATACGTTAAATTCGCTTTTTGAAAAATCAGAACGATCCGCACACAAGGCCTTTACGTCCGATAGCTTTTACAATGACTATATTGACAGAAATATATTCGATGTAATTTTTAACCCTCTTAAAGAGGTTTGCTCCTTTAACAAAAGCAGTTTTCAATCATATATAAACCGAGCATTTGCATCATCTCACATTTCCCTATCGGTAGATATGCAGGATGATGAAAACGGATATTCCGCAAATAAATGCTTTTCAACATTGCTTTTACCGCATTCAGTCAAAGCTTCTCTTACATCAGATGACAACGATTCATTTTACGATACAGTAAATAAGCTTATGCTCAGCGCAGGTGTCATACCGAATTGTATCGCATTTTCTTCAATTATAGACAGTAACTGCTTTTACGTGCGCCGTTCGATAAGCTATCTGCCACCGCACCATTTCAAATTCTTCAACGAAAGTGACGGTTGCGAAGGTGAAAAAGCGTGTAAAAAGGTGATAGATTTTTCAAATGCTCAGAAAACTGTTATGTGGTATCCTTATTTAAAGCCGGATCATCACACAAACGGTCATTTACCGTATATAGCGCCTGAGATGAACAACATAAAGCAGGAAAAAGCCGCAAAGGCGTTATTACACGCAGTCCTCAACGACAAAGTGTTCAATTTACCCGGCGCCTCAGACGGTAGCGGTGTTTATTATATACATGGAGATGCGAAGCCTTCGCCTGTCATATATAACGGTATGCCTGTGAAACGCGGCGATCTTCTCGATCTTTACAGATGGCTTTTGGATAATGATGCTATCACAGACATCTGGTGTCTTGAGCTTTCAAAGATAATATCTGCCGAGACATCCACCATGCCTGTCGGTATTCAAAGCGATAATTCAGTTCAGCTTATCAATTCTGCACTTCACAAATGTCAATTTTTCGGCAAACTGCGCGATTTCGCATTATTGTTGTCATTTGAAATACACAACGAGCATTACGCCGAGCAGATCATAAAGCTGACGCACGCGATATTAAAAGAATATTGCAACAGATCGTTTCCGTGCGAAAGCGACGGATACTATTCCCTCTACGTTTATGCCATTCCGAAATTCAAGAACGCATTTGCAGACAAATATTTATCACAGTTTTCAGACGAGCACAGAAAAATTTCCAATATATTCGATCTGCACTGTGAAAAATTTATCCAAGATAATTAATTCGTATAATTCTCTTTTGAAAGGAGAAAAGGTTCAATATGCTCACTTATGTGATAAACACATCTGAGAATAAGACGTTCGACAGTGACCGCTTGTTTGATCTTGCAGGATACAACAGGATACGCTGGATGAATTGCCGTCTGGATAATATCCGGAAATACTCGGATATTATCTTTGACAAACAAAATGTTTTGGGTGCCGATAGCTTCAGAGTCGTTATCATCGTGGATTTTTACGGCTTTGACAGAATAAGAACACCTTACGGGCGTAACGGATACGGCGAAGAAAAAGGCGTTGAATTAAACCTTTATATGCCGTATATAGAAGCATATCTTCAAGACAATTTTATAAGACCGCTGGAACAATCGGAGCTGTTTGCCAAGGAATACGAAATATACTACGTTCAAAATGCAAAGTATGAAAAATTCGAGCATATAGATAACGCCGAATCTCAATTGGAGTATATTCTTTCCGGCAACGAAGCCTTCAAGGGTGAAGACAAGGTGATAAAGTCAGAGCAAGAGGACGGAACTACCAACGAAGTTATCCTGCCGTCATTCAGTTCATTTACACTTTACTGCACACCCAATATTTCATTAGAATTCAATCTTAATGAATATCCATACGGCGTGCCCGAAGAAACTATGACGTTTTCTCAGTTTTTCTCAGCATTCAAAATACGTTCTACGATTCGATCCCAATTCCGTTGCCACTATTATATGACAACATACGGAAACGGACCTGCAAGAGCTGCCTTTGATACGTTGACTCTTTCGCTGTATCTTGTATGGCTTTATGAACGAGAAGAGGCTGTAACGACAGAAGGAGATTTTGAAGTTACGGAGATCAACGCAGAGGCTCTGAAGGATATCCTTGAAACATCGTGGCAAAAAATAGCAGTTGCCAGAAATATTGCAGAAAGCAACAACTCAAAATACTTTTCCTTATTAGTCAACAGCGGCGAAATAACAAACCATATTGAAAACGAAGAAAACACCACTGACGAAGAAGCGATAGAAAGAGAAAAAGCTAATATACGTTTGAAAAAAACAGAAATTGCTCACTCGGTAAACGATCTTTACAATACCGTTGTAAGATACGCCAACAAAACAAGCAACGAGCTTGACAACGAGCAGCGCAAGGAATTAGACCGTATGATGTCTGCTTACTTGAACAAGCGCGACGAAACGAGCGAGGTCGGAATAGAAGTTGTATTCGATGAATTGATGGATATGGGTGCTTTGACTATGACGGATCAATGTCCGCCAAAGGAGCAGTTTGATTATATAGTTGAACAAAAGGAACGCGAGATCTCCGCTCTGTTCGACAAGGTCCTCAAGGCTCAATATATAAATATGGACTACTCAAAGGTGAAGGAACGCGCTGATAAGGCATATATCGAGCACGATAAGCTATCTGCGTGTGCTCGCTGGAGTATAGGTGCCGACATGCTGTTTTTGATCGTTTCCGTATTGTCGTTCACAATTCCGTATCACTATTTACAGTTGGATAATTTTGTGTCTTCAACACTGCGATCAAGCGTATTATTAGGAATATCGTGCGGTGTATTTGCAGGATTATTTGCTATTGCCATTATTCTGCAGGCAGTTTTACTGTCAGGAAAAATGCGCAAGCAGAAAAAAATCCTTTTGGATTGCTATATAACCTGCAAGGCTATGCGCAATCAATCATTTGCACATTTGAAAAACAAATACGAATTTGAATTGATACGTATTGAAGAGGCTCGCTATGAAATAAGACAGCTTGCACATCTTTACGATAAAAATATGGCAATAGACAAAAATATTCTGTGTCACAGACTGCTGCTTGAAGAACTGTATGACAAGATCAGCAGTATGCTCAACAATCTCGGAGTTGAGCCGAAATTGAATAACGATATAAGCTTGCGTGATGAATTTGATATAAGCAAGCCGTTGTACGCACGAGAAAACTCCATTTATCAGATCTTTTCCATTGAAGCCATAGAGAAAATGTTTCCGAAAAAGAAAGGAAGTGACGGCAAATGATAACGCTTTTAAAAGTAGTTGTTTTAATCGTTATAATGCTTTTGATCGCATATCCCGTGATCCCTCTGCCGAAGCCGTTACAGCACTTTTCCGTCAATTATCGGCTGAGATATAAAAATCCCGATAATAAAAAGAATTTCTTCTTCATACTTCTGACTTTAGCATTATATCTTGCGATATATCTGTTGCTTGATCTTCTTAGCGAGCTGACGTCATTCGTTTTTACGATACCGATACTGTCAACGTTGATCTCAATGTTGCTTAACAGCTTGAATTCGCACGTTCATTTTGTATTTTTTGCAATCAATATCGTTATAGCGAACGTCATACTGTTGTGCACTTACTTTTTAGTGAAAGGCTTGCTCAAAAAAGGCATCATCGACCGTGTATTCAAGATAAACAAGAAAAAGAACAGCAAGACGGATGACGGCAAAAACGACACTTCAAATGACAAATCCACAGACAAAGATGAAGACGGTGATAAAAAAGACGATAAAAGCGATGACCGTATTCCTCAATTCGATCATTCAGACGATAACAAGATCATTGATACAGAAGAAGAAGATCAGCAGCTGACAAAAAAGAAAAAACGCTTCTGGTTATTCAGACTTTTTTCCAAAAAGAATAATAAAAACAGTAACCGAAAGATCAAAAATGATCAGGATAATTCCATCACGCCGAACAAGGATCGTGATGCCAACGGAGATCTGACGTTATACGGTCTTATACGTATGTTACTCTTCAAGCCCTTCTTTGAAGGCGATAATTACGAATACGCTCGCGGCTGGGTAGCAAGAGCACGAAAGGTATTGCAATACTTCATATATCTGGTGCTTGCACTTTACGGAGTATTTTTCACCTGCGTTTTTGTATCGGTACTCTTCCCCATTCCGCTTTCAGTGTACAACGTTCTTATCAATACGCTTCATATTGAAAGCTGGTATATATATCCCTTTATTTCGCTTCTCTTTTTGCAGGAGATCTGCAACTTCTTCGATTCTCCCGTTTTGCCCAAAAACATAGCCAAAAACAAAGCTGATGAAAAGAAGCTTGAAGATACAGAAGAAAAAGAGGCAGATCTGAAAGCTCTCCAGCGTGAGATATACAATCGCTTTGATAAAGAGCATTATCTGC
>JAFYMA010000241.1 GCA_017556845.1 Clostridia bacterium
ATTATGATTCCTGCCAGTGCAAAGCCGTTACCGTTAAGTGCTCCGTTTGATTTTTTGATCTGTGATTTGCCGATTATCGACACAATAAGTCCTGCTATCGGCACAAAAAACGACAAAATAAATCCTATCAACGCCATAGTGCAAAGAGTGGGCGGTGTGCTTTGAACAGTTGTACTTGCGTACGTACCGAGCGATGCACCGCAATGAGCGCAAAACTGTGCATTGTTCTCTACCGTTTTTCCGCAATATCTACATATACTCATAACATATCTCCTTTTATATATAACTGTGTTCGTATTATATCACACAAGGCGGCGTTTGTCAACTGTTGACCAATTCATCTGTATTCCAATATTTTTTTATTTTATATAATGTTTTTCACATTGTTTAAAAAATACTCTTTTTTATAACGCTTTCATTTAGTACAATTGTTAGCATACGGAGGAATTTTAAATGAAAAAGCTATTTAAGTACTTAAAGCCCTATGCCGTATTTGCCATTTTATCTCCATTATTTATGATAGGCGAGGTAACAGCAGATCTTATGCTTCCCTACCTTATGTCGTACATAGTTGACTATGGCATATACGAAAAGGATATATACGATCCGGAAAGCGGATCAAAGGTTGCATACACCGTTATGGAAGCTTTACACGGCGAAGGCTTTACACCCATACAGACCATCGTAACCTTTGGCATACTTATGCTCGTAATAACGCTTATAGGCGGTTTTTTCGGCACTGTATGCGCATACACCGCCTCAAAGGCAGGACAAAGCGCAGGACACGATCTTCGCACGTGTGCTTATAAAAAGGTCATGTCACTTTCAGTAGAGCAAACGGACAAATTCACGACGGGCTCACTCGTCACGCGAATGACGAACGATATTTCCATGGTCGTTGAATTTTTTGAAATGCTGCTGAGAATGTTCGTTCGGGCGCCTATGTTTCTTATAGGCGGAACCGTAATGCTCGTTTTGCTTGATTTGAAGTTCAGCGCCATACTGCTTTGCTCCATTCCCGTTCTTGCCATCGTTCTCATAACGGTTCTCTTAAAGGCGATCCCCCTTTACAGCAAGGTACAGCAACGTCTTGACAAGGTAAACTCCGTAGTTCAGGAAAACGTAAGCGGTGCGCGCGTTGTAAAAGCATACGTCAAGGAGGACTATGAGTGCGAAAGATTCAACGGCGCAAACAGCGCCCTTTTCGGCGTAAACCTCAAGGTTTTGAAGCTGATGGCGGCTATTCCCCCCGTTCTTACCGTTATTCTGAACATTTCCATAGTTGCCGTTATATACATAGGCGGCTTCAACATTTATATCGAAAATGCGTCAATGACCACCGGCGCTATTATGGCGGCGATAACGTATATGACGATGGTGCTGAATTCCATAATGATGGTAACGAATATGTTTCAATCCGTTTCAAGAGCGAACGCATCTGCAAAAAGAATAAACGAGCTGCTTGAATCAGATCCCGTTATTATTTCATCAGAAAGAACATGCGGAGAAAACAGCGATATTGCCGTATCGTTCAAAAACGTATCGTTCCACTATCCGTCAACCGTCGGCAGACCCGTGCTCAACGACATAAGCCTTGATATCAAGCGTGGCGAGACTCTTGCCATAATCGGCTCTACGGGCTGTGGAAAAACGTCTTTAGCATCGCTTATTCCCCGCTTTTACGACGCCGTTGAGGGCGTAGTATACGTTGACGGCGTTCCCGTCAAGGATTACGATCTTGATGTATTACGAAGCAAGATAAGCTACGTAATGCAAAAAAGCGAGCTGTTCTCCGACACCATTGAGGGCAACATCCGCTGGGGAGATGAAAACGCAACTCAGGAAATGCTTGAAAAAGCGATCGACATTTCACAGGCAAAGGAATTTATTGATAGCTTTGCTCTCGGTATGAATACAAAGGTTGCAGAAAAGGGTGCTTCCCTTTCCGGCGGTCAAAAACAGAGAATATCAATAGCAAGAGGCATTATACGAAAGCCCGATATCCTCATATTTGACGATGCAACATCTGCCCTTGACCTTGCAACCGAGGGAAAGCTCAGACGTGCAATGAAGGAGCACCTTGATTCCACAACGGTAATTATGATAGCTCAGAGAATTGCATCCGTAATGGAAGCTGACAGAATAGCCGTAATAGAAAACGACGGAACGATAAAGCACTGTGCGCCCCACAGCGAGCTTTTAAAAACGAGTCAGACGTACAAAGACATATATGATTCGCAAATACGCTCCGGCGCATTTGCTATCGAGGAGGCTTGATCATGAACAACCAAAAAAAGCCGCAAAATCAAGCCGGAGGCGCAATGCCGCCGATAGGACGCCCGGGCGGCGGCCCTATGAACGCCAGAATGTCAGCCGAAAAGCCCAAAAATACTAAAAATACTCTTTTCCGCCTTTTGAAATACATCGGCAAAAACAGCAAAATACTGTATTTTCTTATCGTTATTATGCTTCTTATAACAGCGGTAGACATTTTAGGCCCGTTCTTTCAGCAAAAGGCGATAGATACGATATACATCGAAAACGGCTCTTTGAAAGTCGATTTTGAAACGATGAAAACGTATCTCATCATCATTGGTGCTATATTCATTTTCAGCTCTGCAATAACGTATTTTCAAGGCGTTCTTTCTGCCAAGCTTTCACAGAGAACTGTATTCATTTTAAGGCGCGATCTGTTTAAAAGGATCTCTCATCTGCCCATAAAATATACGGACAGCCACCGTCACGGCGACATAATGAGCCGTATGACGAATGACGTCGAAAACGTTTCAAACGCGATATCCCAATCGGTAACATCGCTTTTTTCCGCCGTTCTTACCCTGATAGGCGCACTTGCAATGATGGTATATTACAGTCCTGTAATGACGCTTATAGCGATCGTAGTAATACCGCTTACGATATTCATATCAAACAATCTTGCAAAGTTTATGCGCAAGTATTTCGTCCGCCAGCAGCAGCTTTTAGGATCACTCAACACTTGTGTTGAGGAAAGCGTAACGGGCTATAAAACCGTAATATCATACGGTAAAGAGGACGATTTTATACGTTCGTTCGATCAAACGTCAGAACAGCTCAGATCGTGTGCTGTAAAGGCGAAGGTATGGGGCTCGGTTATGGGGCCTATAATGAATTTCCTCGGAAATCTGCAATACGTTCTTTTGGCGTGCATCGGCGGATATCTCGCTTTAAGCGGCAAGGCTTCTTTGACACCGGGTTCAATTCAGGCTATGCTCCTTTACTCAAAAAAATTCACGCACCCGATCAATATGATCGCTATGCAGTATGCCACGATACTTACGGCGCTTGCAGGTGCGGAACGAATATTTGATATTCTTGATTCAGAGGAAGAAATAGACGACGGCAAGGTTTCTATGCCGTCTGACAAGGTAAGCGGAAGCATTGAATTCAAGGACGTTTATTTCGGATATAACCCGAGCGAGCCTGTATTAAAGGACTTTGATCTGAGCGTAAAGCAAGGGCAAAAGATCGCCATTGTAGGTGCAACGGGCTCGGGAAAAACGACTGCGATCAATCTGCTCACGCGCTTTTACGATGCTGACAGCGGAACGATAAGCGTTGACGGAGTTGACATAACGCAGATACCTAAGCAGGATCTGAGAAGATTTATAGCGATAGTTTTGCAGGATACCGTGCTTTTCAACGATACGATCAATGCAAATATCCGCTACGGAAGGCCTGATGCTACACAAGAGGAAATTGAAAAGGCGTGTGAAATTGCGATGGCTGACACGTTTATTGACAGACTGCCCGACGGGTATAACACAATGCTCGCAGAGTCGGGAGCTAATCTGTCAGCAGGTCAAAAGCAGCTTTTGGCAATCGCACGCGCGGTTCTTGCAGACCCGAAGATACTTATTCTTGACGAGGCTACATCGTCCGTCGATACACGCACGGAATTGAAGATACAGCAGGCAATGAACAATCTTATGCAAGGAAGAACGTCTTTGATAATTGCACACAGGCTATCAACGATACGTGATGCAGATATGATAGTGGTTTTGAAAAACGGCTGCATTGCGGAATCGGGCGATCACGAATCGCTTCTTGAGCTTAAGGGCGAATACTACAAGCTATACAACCATCAGTTTTCGGGAAAGGCTACGTAAAAAAATGAAACTGCCGTATCAAGAGTACGGCAGTTTTGCTTTTATGCAATTTTTTTATCAACCTTTTAAAATTTCTTGCAGTGTTGCCGAATTAACAAGCACAGTGGCGTTCGCATAACGTAACAAACGCCTCGTCCTGCACCTCAACGTGTGCAGGTGTAACGCCTTACGGAGTCGTTTTTTATATCTGATTGACGGACAGAATAGCGTTCGCATAACGTAGCGAACGCCTCGTCCCCGCCCCCCACGGGGCGAGGCGTAACACCTTCGGTGTTGTTAAATTAACTTATCTTGATATTGCGTGCGGACATAATTATCAGAGAATTG
>JAFYMA010000242.1 GCA_017556845.1 Clostridia bacterium
GGCAACGACGTTGCTGTCGGTATGGCTGCATCTCAGGGTAACTTTGAGCTTAACGTGTTTATGCCCGTTTGTGCATATAACTTTTCGCAATCTGCAAGACTTCTTGCAGAGGCGATAGTGTCCTTCAATAAGAACTGTGCTGTCGGCATAACCGCTAACAAGGAAAAAATGCATCACAATCTGCACAATTCATTGATGCTCGTTACGGCACTCAATCCTTATATCGGATATGAAAACGCCGCAAAGACCGCAAAGAAGGCTTATAAGGATAACATATCTCTTAAGGAAGCGTGCGTTCAGCTCGGCTTTTTGACGGAAGAAAAATTCGACGAGGTATTCCATCCTGAGCAGATGGTTTAATTAAAGATTATCGTGGCTTATTAACGGGTTTCCGCTTTCGGAAATCCGTTAATACGGCAATTTGAAAGAAAGGAACGGTCATATAAATGAAAAAAGTGGCATACTTTCCCGGCTGTACGTTGAGGACTAAGGCGAAGGATCTGGACAAATATGCTAAAGACAGTGCAAATGCACTCGGTTTTTCACTTGAAGAAATAGAAAATTGGCAATGCTGCGGCGGCGTATTCACAACTTCAAAGGATGAAATTGCAACGAAGCTTTCATCCGTAAGAGCACTTGCGTATGCGGAAAAAAATAATCAAATACTGCTTACGGTCTGCTCTGCGTGTCATAACGTAATAAAGCAAACGGATAATGCGATGCGTAATGACAGCGAATTTGCATCGCACGTAAACAATTATCTTAAGGACGAAACATATCACGGCACGGCACGTGTTATGCATTATCTTGAATACCTGCGCGACGAGGTTGGCTTTGATAACGTAGCGCAAAAGGTAGTAAATTCCTTGAAGGGCGTAAAGATAGGTGCATATTACGGATGTCTTTTGCTTCGTCCCAATTCCGTAATGCAGATGGATGATCCGGAAAACCCCAGAATAATAGAGGATCTTATAAAGGCGCTCGGCGCAGAGCCCGTTATTTATCCTTACCGCAATGAATGCTGCGGCGGATACGTAGCACTTGAGGATGCCGCTTCTGCAAAGAAAAAGAGCGTAAGCGTTCTTGAATCGGCAAAGCAGGCGGGCGCGGATATCGTGGTTACTGCGTGTCCTTTGTGCAAATACAACCTTGAAAAGAATGCATCCGACGTCAAGGTAGTATACTTTACAGAGCTTCTGGCGCAGGCTCTCGGCGTAAAGGGGGATGAAAATGAATAAGGAAACGTCAAAGATAAGAGATGAGATCATCCGCTCAAGCGGCGTAAATCCGAAAAAGTGCATGAGATGCGGTAAATGTACCGCTACATGCCCCGCTTTTGACGAGATGGAATATCATCCTCATCAGTTCGTGTATATGGTTGAAAACGGTGATATAGAGCCGCTTATGCAATCAAAGTCACTTTACAAGTGTCTTACCTGCTTTGCATGTGTTGACAGATGCCCCAGAGGAGTGGAGCCCGCAAAGCTGGTTGAATCGGTCAGACTTGCGGTGATCCGCAAGCAAGGCGCAAATCATCTGACATCAGATGATATTCCTGCGTTATTAGACGAGGATATGCCTCAGCAGGCAATAGTAAGCGCACTCAGAAAATACAGTAAGTAAGGAGAAAAGACAAAATGCAGAGAATCGGCGTATTTGTATGTTGGTGCGGCAGTAATATCGCAGGTACAGTAGATGTACAGGCGGTATCAGACGCGTTGAAAAACGAGCCCGGCGTTGTCTTTTCCACCAACTATCAGTATATGTGCTCACAGGCAGGTCAGGATATAATCAAGCAGGCGATAGCAGAGCATAAGCTCACAGGCATCGTCGTTTGCTCCTGCTCGCCCCGTATGCACGAGGCAACATTCCGTAAGACTGCTGCAGCGGCAGGTCTTAACCCGTATATGGTAGAAATAGCCAACATCCGCGAGCAATGCTCCTGGGTACATAAGGATATGGCTACGGGTACAGAAAAAGCGATAATTTTAGGTAAGGCGGCAGTTGCAAAGGTAAATCTCAACGCTCCGCTTACACCCGGTGAAAGCCCTGTAACAAAGCGTGCTCTTGTAATCGGCGGCGGTATTGCAGGTATTCAGACTGCCCTTGATATTGCAGAGGCGGGCTTCCCCGTTGATATAGTGGAAAAGAAGCCCACGATCGGCGGTAAGATGGCTCAGCTTGACAAAACGTTCCCGACACTTGACTGTGCGGCGTGTATCCTGACGCCTAAAATGGTTGACGTGGCACAGAACGAAAATATCAGGATCTTTTCTTACAGTGAGATCGAAGAGGTTGGCGGCTTTGTCGGAAACTTCAAGGTAAAGATAAGAAAGAAAGCAAGATACGTAAAAGAGGATATTTGCACAGGCTGCGGTATATGCACCGAAAAATGTCCTCAGAAGAAGGTTCCCAACGAATTCAATATGGGTATGGATAACCGCCGTGCAGTATATATTCCGTTTGCACAGGCAGTTCCGAAGGTAGCGACGATAGACCCCAACTACTGTACGATGCTCAAAACAGGCAAGTGCGGTATATGCTCAAAGGTATGTACGGCAGGTGCTATCGACTACACCCAAAAGGACGAAATAATAGAAGAAAATTACGGTGCTATCGTTGCGGCTACGGGATTTAATCCCATAAGTATGGATAAATTCGACGAGTATGCATACAATCAGTCCAAGGACGTAATAACGTCTCTTGAATTTGAGCGTCTTACAAACGCCGCAGGTCCTACGGCAGGTAAGCTGCTCCGTCCGTCAGACGGAAAGCACCCTCATACGATAGTTTTCGTTCAGTGTGTCGGCTCAAGATGTGCCGCATGCGCTGAAAAGGGTAAAGAGTATTGCTCAAAGATATGCTGTATGTATACGGCAAAGCACGCAATGCTGACGAGAGATAAATATCCCGACACAGAGGTATACGTGTTCTACATCGACGTACGTACACCCGGTAAGGCATTTGATGAATTTTACCGCCGCGCAGTAGAGGAGTACGGTGTACACTATATCAAGGGTATGGTAGGAAAGGTGTTCCCCGAGGGCGACAAGCTGATGGTAAGAGCATCCGATCTTCTCGCAAACAAGCAGCTTAATATACAGGCAGACCTTGTGGTTCTTGCCGCGGCTATAGAGCCCGACAAGTCAGCACGTTCGATAGCTACGATGCTCACGGCAAGTATGGATACGAACGACTTCTTTACAGAAGCGCATCCCAAGCTCCGTCCCGTTGAAAGCCCGACGGCAGGCGTATTCCTTTCAGGTACTTGCCAAGGTCCTAAGGATATTCCCGAAACGGTTTCTCAGGCATCTGCGGCTGCTGCAAAGGTTATCGGACTTCTGGCAAAGGATAAGCTTACGGGTAACCCGTGCGTTGCACAGCCCAATGAGCTTATGTGTAACGGTTGCTCATCTTGTGAAAGAGTATGTCCTTACGGTGCTATCACCTATATTGATAAGGAATTCCGTATGCCCGACAGAACGACTGCGATAAGACGCATAGCTACGGTAAACGAAGCAGTATGTCAGGGATGCGGTGCTTGTACCGTTGCGTGTCCTTCAGGTGCTATGGATCTTAAGGGCTTCGCAAGTGCGCAAATAATTGCGGAGGTAGATGCGATATGCAAATAAATAACGAATTCAAGCCAAAGATAGTTGCTTTTTGCTGCAACTGGTGCTCTTACGCAGGTGCGGACCTTGCGGGCAATAACAGACTTGCTTATCCTGAAAACGTAAAGATAATCAAGGTTCCGTGCTCTTGCCGTGTAAATCCGATATTCATCCTTCGTGCGTTCCAAAGAGGTGCAGACGGCGTTATCATATGCGGATGCCACCCCGGTGACTGCCACTACACGTCAGGCAACTATTACACAAGAAGAAGAATGGCGCTTTTGTTCTCGATGCTCAATTATCTCGGCATTGAGAAGGAAAGGATCCGTCTTGAATGGGTATCCGCTGCAGAGGGTGCAAAATTTGCCGCAACTATGAATGATTTTACTTCCGCAGTTGCAGCTCTCGGCGAAAATAAGAGATTGGAGGATCTACGATGCAAAAAATAACCCGTGATGCATTGGTGGAAAAGGCGTGCGAAATGCTCAAAAGCGGCGCTGTTGACCGCTTGCTCGGCTGGAAAAAGGGCGAATTTGATTACGATATTGCCCCTGCCGTATTCACCGATTGCGATGATATAAAGAATAATTTCGTTTTTAACGGATTTTGCGGCGCAAACTTCTCCAAGTATCTCGTATCAGAAAAAAGAAAGGGCGGAAAGCTTCTTGTATTTCTTAAGCCCTGCGACACGTACAGCTTCAATCAGCTTTTGACGGAGCACCGCTTCGACAGAGAAAATGTATACGCGATAGGTATTCCTTGCGAGGGTATGGCTGATATAACAAAGCTGAAGGCTCTTGCGGGCGACGGAATACTGTCAATTGAAGAAAGCGGAACAGACGTTAAGGTCGAAACGCTTTACGACGGTGTAAAGACGATCGCATTTGAGGATATATTGGCAGAAAGATGCATCAACTGCAAAAGTAAAAAGCACGTTGCATACGATGAGCTTTTGGGCGATGACGGTCAGGTGCTTGACAGCAAGCGCTTTGACGAGGTAGAAAAGCTCGAAAATATGACCGAAGACGAGCGATTTGAATTCTGGCAGGGTGAGCTTTCACGCTGTATCAGATGCAATGCATGCCGTAATATATGCCCTGCTTGTACGTGCGAAAAATGCGTATTTGACAATCCTAAGTCGGGTGCGGAAACAAAAAATCCGACGGAGGACAGCTTTGAAGAAAAAATGTTCCATATTATCCGTGCCTTCCACGATGCAGGAAGATGTACGGACTGCGGTGAATGCTCAAGAGTATGCCCTCA
>JAFYMA010000243.1 GCA_017556845.1 Clostridia bacterium
GCCCCGACAAGATCGTATGGATCGACGGTAGCGAGGAGCAGGCAGAAGCACTCCGTGCAGAGGCAATCGCAAACGGCGAGATCATCAAGCTCAATCAGGAGCTTCTCCCCAACTGCTACCTCCACAGAACTGCAATCAACGACGTTGCACGCGTAGAGGGCAGAACCTTCATCTGCACTCCCACCAAGGAGGACGCAGGAAACATCAATAACTGGATGGATCCCGCAGAGATGTATGCAAAGCTCAACAAGCTCTACAAGGGCGCAATGAAGGGAAGAACGATGTACGTTATTCCTTATTCAATGGGCGTTATAGGCTCAAAATTCTCAAAGATCGGTATCGAGCTTACTGACTCTATCTACGTCGTTCTCAATATGGAGATCATGACAAGAGTCGGCAACAAGGTTCTTGAAGCTCTCGGCGATTCTCCCGACTACGTTAAGGGCTTGCACGGCAAGGTAAACGTTGATGAAGAAAAGCGTTATATCTGCCACTTCCCTGAGGATAACACGATCTGCTCTGTAAACTCCGCATACGGCGGTAACGTTCTTCTGGGTAAGAAGTGCTTTGCACTCCGTATTGCATCGTATCAGGGTAAGCAAGAAGGCTGGATGGCTGAGCACATGCTTATTCTCGGTATCGAAAGCCCCGACGGCGATGTTAAGTACATTGCAGCGGCATTCCCCTCCGCTTGCGGTAAGACGAACCTTGCAATGCTCATTCCGCCGGAAATATATAAGAATAAGGGCTATAAGGTATGGTGCGTAGGTGACGATATTGCCTGGATCAGAGTCGGCGAGGATGGAAGACTGTGGGCGATGAACCCCGAAAACGGCTTCTTCGGCGTTGCACCCGGTACGAATGAAAAGTCCAACCCCAATGCGCTTCACACAACGTTCAGCGATACGATATTCACTAACGTTGCTCACAATATGGATGACAATACTGTATGGTGGGAAGGTCTTACAAAAGAAAAGCCTGCTAATATGATTGACTGGAAGGGCAATCCCTATGATGCTGAATCCGGCGAAAAGGCTGCTCATCCCAACTCAAGATTTACAGCAAGAGCAAAGAATTGCCCCTGCCTGTCGTCTGAATTTGAAAATCCCCAGGGCGTTCCGCTGTCTGCTATCGTATTCGGCGGCAGACGTGCGAAGACTGCTCCGCTCGTATATGAATCCACAAGCTGGCAGAACGGTGTGTTCGTAGGCTCTATCATGGCTTCCGAAACGACCGCAGCAGCTTCGGGTGCAGTTGGCGTTGTTCGCCGTGACCCGATGGCTATGCGTCCTTTTGCAGGCTACGATATGGGTGACTATTTTGCTCACTGGCTCGAAATGGGCAAGAAGATCAAGAATCCCCCCAAGATATTCAACGTAAACTGGTTCAGACTTGATGACGAGGGTCACTTTATCTGGCCCGGCTTTGGTGACAACCTGCGTGTTCTTCTTTGGATCCTTGCTCGTTGCGAGGATAAGGTTGAAGCAGTTGCTTCTCCTATCGGTAATCTCCCCAAGCCCGAGGATATCAACATTGAAGATCTCGATATTACAGTTGACACTATCAAGGAGCTTCTTGAAATAGATAAGGAAGTATGGCTGCAGGAAGCAGAGGGAATTAAGGACTTCTACGCTCAGGTAGGCGAAAGAGTTCCCGCAGAGCTTTACGCAGAGCTTGATAACCTTATTGCAAATCTTAAAAAATAAGATGAACAGAAAAACGCAAGGGAGTAGTACCCCTTGCGTTTTTTACTGAATTATTCGTCGAAAGGAAAATATGATACAGATATTCGGAAAGAAAAAGTGTTTTGATACAAAAAAAGCAGAGCGATTCTTTAAAGAGCGCGGTGTAAAGGTTCAATTTATAGATCTGCTGGATAAGGGAATGTCCAAGGGCGAATATGTGAGTGTCAAAAGCGCTGTCGGCGGAATTGACGCTTTAGCTGATACAAACTCAGGTGACTATGCCATGCTTGCGTATCTTGCTTATGAGGAGGATAAGGACGAAAAGCTCCTTACAGAGCCGTCACTTATGAAAACTCCCATAGTCCGCAATGGCAAAAAGGCGACAGTCGGTTATTGTCCGGATGTATGGAAAAAGTGGCTGGAGGAAATGAAATGAATTTAAAACAGCACGCCAAGGAGCACCTTTTGAAAAATCTGAACGAAAGCGGAGTTTTCGTTGATTTTACAATGGGCAACGGGCATGATACAGAGTTTTTATGCAGTGTTGCAAAAAACGGAAAGGTGTACTCCTTCGATATTCAAGAGCAGGCGCTTCAGAATACGAAAAAACTGCTTGACGAAAAGGGACACAGTAATTATGAATTGATACTGTCGGGCCATCAGAATGTTAAGCAGTATGTCAAAGAGCAGATAGACGGAGGAATGTTCAATCTCGGTTATTTGCCGGGCGGAGATAAAACGCTTCATACTATGTGCGATACTACTCTGAAGGCGGTAAGTGACGGAATAGAGCTGCTTAAGGGCGGCGGAGTTCTTGTAATATCGGTATATCCGGGTCACGATGAGGGAAGACGCGAGGGCGAAATGCTTCTTGAATACCTGTCGAAATACGATAGAAAGTATTATTCCGTAATGAATTGCAGAATGATAAACTCCTACGATTCTCCGTTTATAATTGCTATTGAAAAATACGATAAATAATTATCTCTTATCGAATATTCTTTTTGAAAGCTTGCGTTCAAACCGTTCCTTTCTTTCAAAATCCATAGCATGTATGTATATATCCTCCGTTTCAGCGTGTAATGCCTTTACGGCGGCAAGATATGACAGTGCTTCATTCAGAACTGATGTATGGGCGTTTTGTATAAACCTCAGCCGTTTTTTACATACGGATATGCTATCGTTTTTGATAAATCGGTCCATGTTGATTATTTTGCCGTTTTTTTCTTCATTAGGCATCATAATCGTAAATGAAATTTTGCTATCGGGTAAATATATACCGTCTATTCTTTCGGGAGTATCAGGGCAGTAGCTTACGGTTACTGCCTGATTTTTTTCTTTCAGCTTATTTAAAAGCTGTAAAAAGAATACACCGCTTATTCTGTACTTATCTTTAATAACAAATCTTTCTGCAGCGTTTTCGTAAAATGTGTCAAGAGTAACTACACCGTCGGTGCTGTATGCTTTCGTTATACGCACGCTTTCCTTATATTGCTGCAAAGTGGGTACCCGCCTACACAGTCTTGATATGTAGTCGGACATTTTTTGATACAGAACGTATGGGCAAACTGTGCTGTCATACTCTCTTTGCAGAGAGCCTGCGCAGCCCAAAAACGTATATGCTCTGCGATAAAGCTCTTTTTTTGCGTTTATTAAGGATATAATTTTTTCGCGCTGATCTTCAAGCATTTCTACGTTGAAAAATTCTCCCAGATTGATTATTTCTTCAACTGCACCGGGGTATATCGGATCGGTCATATGTGGTGAGGTCCCGTCGATTATTGCAGTTTTTAATTCGGGAATTATTATTCCGTCGAGAGATCCGGGATCTGATGAGCACAAAAAGTATTCCGTATTATATCCGAGCTTGTCGGCGGTTTTTCCTATATAAGACATAAGATGCGATTTTCCCGTTCCGGGTCCGCCCTTCAAAATATATATTTTATTTAATTCTTCGCAGGAGAATATTTTATTAAAATAGCTTATAAATCCGCATGATGAATTTGAAGCGGCAAAATATGCATTACTGTATTTTTTCATTATAAAACTCCTTTCGGGATGTCTTTAATTATAATATGCTTCCATTCAGGTTAGGTGCGTTCTTGACAATATTTTTTTGTTATGGTACAATACGAAAGGAGGTGACTATATGCGCAATTTCTATTATATTTCCAATGGCAAAATGTTCTTTTTTGAAAACGGAAAGGAAATACCGATACATTCCGAGGTCTTGGATTCTTATATATATAAATTAAAGGATGATGCCGCACGCAACGAATGGAAGCGTTCGGGCAAGGGTGCGGAATTTCTCGGAAGCTACGATCCTCAGGCGAGTGCAGAGGAACGAGTATCGTCGGTGCGCTCTCAGGCTTTCGGTATGCAAGCATACGGCGAACAGCTTTTTTACTCGATCTCGATTGACGGTGTGACAGGAATATACAGAAAATCACCTCATTCCGATAAAGATGGGATCGTCATAAGCAGCAGTGACGTTGTGTACAGAGATTTCGATATTAAGGGTGAGCGTATGGTATATACCTGCGAATTTGCGGGTGAACGTCATATAGCCGTTCTTGACATTGATACACCGTACAGCAGGACGTATACAGAGGGAAGAACGGTTGACAGCCGTCCTGTGTGGAGCAAAACGTCTGATGCGGTATATTTTATGTCATCGGGATTATTGCTTGATGACGGACAGGACGAGACGGTTGCGGAAAACAAGAGCTTTGCGCAGACGACTGCTGAAATGCTTACAAACGCAGGTGATCCATCCGCTTGTGAAAGATCGCCTGAGGTGATATGTCGGCTTGACTTTGAAAGCGGCAGTATAAGTGAGATACTTGCAGATGAAAAATACGATTTTGTAAGTCCTCAAACGACGAAAAACGGCGAGCTTTACTATATAAGAAGACCTCATGAAACGGAAAGCTCATCATCGTTTTTAGGATGTCTTTGCGATATTTTGCTTTTTCCGTTCAGAATGTTAAGTGCGTTGTTCGGCTTTTTTAATCTGTTTTCTGCGAAATATTCAGGCAAGACGCTTTCCAAAAGCGGCAATGCCAAGCATAAAAACGAACAGCAAACAGTTATCGACGGCAATTTGATAAATGCTAAAAGGGAACTTGAACAGAACAGAAAAAGCGGAGACAGATCCCCAGGATTTATCCCCAGATCATGGGAGCTCAGGCGCATTTGCCCTGACGGTAACGATATCCTCGTGCGCAAGGGTGTTTGCGCATACCGTGTGAACGATGACGGAAGTGTTCTTGTTTCCAACGGCTCTTATGTCATAGAAATAGATGAAAACGGAAAAGAAAAGGATGTACATAAAGCACATCGCGTAACATTTATCAGATAGATAAATATCCCTCGCAGGTAGAGCTGCGAGGGATATTTTGGTTTATATCAGCCTATCAAATAGTTCCTGTTACGGTAAGCGTAGCGGTTCCGGGATCTATTGTTATTGCTCCCGTTGTTGTATCTCGTGTATAAGTTGCCGCGGGAACTGTTATAACTGACGGAAGGGTAGTGAATACACCGCTTGCCGCATTGTAGGTATACTGTGTGTTTTCAGTAAGAGGGACGCCGTTAAGCGACACGGCGATGTTTTGCAATACGGGATCAAACGTATCTGTAACGGATACGTTATCAGTTACCGCTGCATCTGTATTGCCGTAGTTCTGAATGATGAACGTATACGTCAATGTGCCGTTTTCCGTAACAACGGAAGGCTCGATGTATTTCGTTATCGTAAGCTCGGGGGCGTTTTGGGGAAATACTGTTTCCTCTGCGGTTATGGCAGCGGGAATACCTACACCGCTTATAGTTGCGGTATTCACGATGCTGTCAGTTGCTGACAGGGGTGAAAATTGGTTTGTCTGAGCTTCATAAATGAGTATCATATTACTGTTTGCAGGAATAGTTATTCCGCTGAAAACAAGGGGCGGGCCTGCACTTACTGCAGGAGCTGCCTGCAGAACTCCGTTGATATAAAGCCTTGCAGAGCCGTCCGTGTACGTGAGCGGATAAAGTGTTTCTCCGTTGTACTCGTAAGCACCGAGATCGTCGCTTACGCTTACGCCGGAAACAGAGCTTGTGCCTGCATTTACCGCACTGATAACGTACGTTATACTGTCATCTGTACTGTAGCTTGAAAGCACGGCGGTTTTGGTGGCTGAAAGCACTTCGAGTATTTCTCCTGTTACAATGTTTGAATTTACAACGGTGTTATTATATGAAAGCTGCGCTTGGTTTGTAAATTGCGCCATAAAATTCTCCTTGTGTGTATTTGGGATATGTTCCCAATGCTATTATATGTGCATATAATGGCTTGTGTGACCTTTTTTACTTCATATCTTTTTTACTCCTTAAAGTTAAAATATTATATATAAATACGTATTGACTATCATTTTGAACAATTTTAGCAAAAATTCAAAAATAGCATATTGACAAAAGTTCTATTCAATGATATAATAATCATCGTAAGTAAATGGCGTTTATGGTCGTGCTATGCGCTTAATAAAAAAGCCGTAGTGAATATCAGCGCCGCATATTTTCACATTTATTAAAATTTTTTTGGAGGCTTTAATAATGAGAAAAATCATTTCCCTTATTGTTGTTGCTACAATGCTCGTAAGCGTTTTGGCAATACAGAGCAATGCCGCTATGAACATCGGCTTTGTTCCCGTACTTTACGCAGATGCAGATACTATCACCATCGACGGTACAGTTGGTGCCGCTGAATGGGATGAAACAAACAGCTTGAACCTTAAAGTTGGTGACAATATGAAGGGCTGGGCCGGCGATTTCGACGGTGAGATCCAGTTCTTCTACTCCTGGGGCGATGCAGGCCTTTACCTCGCTGCAAAGGTTATCGACTCCACATTCATTCCCGCTGAGCTTGATTCAAACTCTGACGACGGCTGGACAATAACAGAGTCCAACAGAGACCGTTTCCAGCTCGCTTTCAACCCTATGGGTCTTATCTATGATAGCGCACAAGGCTTGTTCTTCTCCTTTATTCCCGTATTCAGCGCAGCTAACGGCGAAAGTGCTGATACTATCGCAGCAGGCAAGCTCACATGCTACAAGCACAACTGGGCACAGAACCAGGATGAGCAGATAGCTGTTGTTGATGCTAACTATCAGGGCGCATTCGTAAGAACTGCTGACGGTTGGGATATGGAAGCTGTTCTTCCTTGGACCGTTATCGCTTCTACTGAAAGAACTTGGGATATCGTTGATATGGAAACAGATTTTCCTTTCCTTCAGGATTTCAATCCCAAGAACGAAGACAGAACACTTGCATTTACAGAGGCTATGATCGCTTACGTTGACGTTACAAGTGCAGACGGCAGCCTTACAACAGCAAGAACAGCTACATCCGCTGAGGTTGCTGCTAACGGCAACGC
>JAFYMA010000244.1 GCA_017556845.1 Clostridia bacterium
CGTGGCAAGAACGTCGCCCACAAGCAGAGCTTGTCTATCGGTCACGGTATCCGGAATCTTATTCAGCCCCTGATCCGCAAACGGCAAACGAACGTACTCTGCCTGACCTCCGTCAATGCGGCAACCAAGCGCCCAACCGCCATTCTTGTCGGTGCAGTTGTTGACGAACCCCTTCTTACAGAAGAAGCACTCGCCGCAGAAGGTTTCCACGTTGACCGTGACTCTGTCGCCAGGATTTACGTGCGTGACCGCCGAGCCGACCTCTTCCACAATGCCAACCATCTCGTGACCGACCGTGATCCCTTCCATCGCTCTCGGCACGCTGCCGTGCTTGATATGCAGATCGCTTGAACAGATGCTTGCAAGCGTGACCTTTACAATAGCATCCCTATCGTGCTGTATAGTTGGCTTTGACTTCTCCACCAAACCAAATTTTCCTTTTGATATGTATGTGTAGGTAAGCATAAATCTCTCATTCCTTTTCTTTAGTCTACTGCAGTGCAATAATTGCACCTTTCATCAGTCAGTAACGATCTCGCCCTTCCAATCAAGGATCCCGCCAAACTCCACGATATTCGTGTAACCAAGCTTCACCAGCTTTTCAGATGCCTCTTTACTGCGTCTGCCGCTTCTGCAGTACACCATGATCAACTGATCCTTATCCGGCAATTCGGTAATTTCATTTGTACTTATAGACTCGTTAGGCACATTTATGGCGTTTGGAATATGACCTGCGGCGAACTCATCGGGACGACGCACGTCAAGAATAATATATCCTGTTTTTTGTTCCATCATAGTCGCCGCCTCGTCCATAGTGATCTGACGGTATGTGGCAATATGATGATTGCCGTTTCCTGTGCAAGCGGTAAATATAAGCATAGACAATAATATCGGTATCATTTTTTTCATTACTTATCTCCTTTTTAAATATCATGAATTATAGATCATACACAAAATTGCCATAATGTTTTTTTATAAAAAAACGAGTTAATTTATTATATCACTTTTTTCGTATCTTTTCAATCCTAAAAATGAACAATACGGCGTATTTTTCTTTTTCAGCTCTGGTGCGACGCACGATAGCATGGTTACTTTATTTCTTATTATCTTTGGATGTCTTTTTACGTCAATGTCAGTATCAGCCTCAACCGACCGTTTTGAATGTGAGGGATCGACCTCCGATGCCCCCGCGGAAACGCTGACTGCTGAATCACTTTCCGACAAAGCAGAGAATGATATGATAGCTATATACGGAAAGTGCATTCAGTACAGACCAACCCCAACATTGATCCAGGAAGCGTTCAAGTGCAAGTTACTCTGAAAAATCGTTCCGATAAGTCGGTATCCTCAGACGTAACCGTTACTGTTTACGAGTTGGGAATTTTTGAAAACGGTATTTCAAGCCAGACCGAAGTAAAGGTTGGCGAATATACACACAAGGGCGTAAGTGTCAGCGAAAACGGCACTGCCACCTTCACGATAGACGAGATTAAGCTTGATAATTGGTCAAAAAATAAATGCTGGTCTCCCGATTCTCCTTACTATAATGGCTATTACCCGCCGTGCTGAAATTTCAGCGAAGCATTTGACAATCGCAAACGGCATCCTGTACCACAGACGTGACTGCTATTTTCAGTCTGCTTATGTGCAGCCGCTGAGCAAATATGAAGAAGATCAGTTGGAAGCGTGAAGCCGCTTTTTTGCAGCGGGATCGCTTATAGACGATATCATCTGCCGAACCCTTGTATATTTTCAGCAAATAAAAAGCAGCTCATTTGGTAAACAATTACCAAATGAGCCGACTTTTTATATTATTTTATAAATGAAATATCCGTATATACGGGAGCGTGGTCCGATGTGGTTGCAGATGTCATATTGACGATCGATCTTTTACGGAGCACGTTTACCTTGGACGTTGTGAAGAAGAAGTCGATAACTCTGGAAGGTGAACCAATCAAAGGTTCCGTAGAATTAAGAACGTGACCGCCACGAATCATTATTCCGTATCTGAACGCTGTAAATCTTGTTTCAGAAAGAATACCGTCATCGACCATTATCTTATATGCATCATCATACGTACGCATATTATAGTCACCCATATTGATCACTTCGCATCCGTACTTGTTAACAATACTCTTTGTAACGTCCAGTATCATCTTTGTGTTTTCCTGACGGACGATAACCTTATCCGCAAGCGCACCTACGTTGTAGAAGTGTGTTGAAGTTGCCGCAAACACCTGAGATGTGGTCTTATCCTTCAGAACTGCCCATGTTACACCAAAGCGTTCATCATTACCGGGCAATTCTTTCCAGCCTTTTTCAAGGCAAGTGAATTTTGATGTCTTGTACGCAAGCGGAACGCGGTTGCTTTCAGTACCTGTAAATACTTCTTTCTGAATTACAGTGTAGCCCTGTGCTTTGAGCAAAGGCATAAGTCTGTTCATATTCTCAATACAGCATTCCTGGAAACCGATAACGTCAGGTGAGTAGTAGTTTATAAACTCAACCATGTTGTTGTATCTGCTTGTGTCCTTGTGGCTTTCATACCACAACATATTGAACGTCATAATTCTGTAATTTGCGCCGTCTGTCAAGGGAAGATGATCATTTTTTGTATTCAGCGTCTTGGGTGCATCAAAGCAGAGGTCTTTAAGCTCTACATTACCCGTTGCATTCGCCAACGCCTTTACGATCAGCTGTGATGCGTATTCTGCTGCTATAGCATTTCCGCCTATAACATATATCTCACCTGTTGTCTTATTAACAATACTGTACTGGTTAGCACCGACTGTCTTGTTGCTTGCAACAAGCGCATTACCGCCCGCACCATTGCCGGACGTTGCGATAACGATCTGCGGATATGCCGCTCTCGGATCGTATACACCTGTTTCAACCTCAACGCCTGTGTAATACTCGATGTCATTTGCAAGAAGCTCAACTGCTTCCTTGATACCCGTAACATCGTTTGCAGGAGCATTTTCTTCATTTGCAAGGTATGTTACCTTGAGTCCTGTAATGTCCTTACCATTGATAGTTGCGGAAACGAGAGGACATCTTATCTCCTCAGCAGTACCGTTTACACGTGAATCGGATTCAGAGTAAATTGCGTAAGGAACTACAGAGAGAACAATACCGCTGTCATTGATCGGAAGACCACTGACTGTTACAGAATATGAGTAACCGCCGTTTATAGCCTTGAAATCTGCGGTGCTTACAGTCTTCTTTGCAATCGCCTTGCCCGTTGACGTAGCTACAGTTGTAACAACGAAGCCAAGCTCTTTATACTGATCGTATTCGAACTTACCTGTAAGTGTTAAATTACCGGAAGCATCAACCGACGTGCCTATGAGATCAAGACCTGCAAACTGTCCGCACCATCTTGTACCGGGGGATACGTCAGTCTTTTTGTTACCACCGTCAACACCGTATGTTATAACGCCGGGGGCTGTACCTGTTGAATCAAGGTTGATATACTCACCGAGCGCCTTGGGATAACCTGCTGTTGTATTGGAAGTTGTAACCTGTGCAGAATAAGGAATTGATGCAAATGTGTGTATGTATGTACGCATAGGCTCTTTAATCGCCTGAGATGAAGCGTAAGCATATGCTTCATAATCAACGTAGTTGTAATAATTACGTGATGTTCCCGTTTCAGCCGTTTCTCTTACGAAGTACAAAGCAATAGAATCTGCTCTGTTATGAAGCTCAGCCGTCAATTCACGTACAAGAAGAGCATCGGCACTTGCTGTAACGCTGCCAAGATCTGTTCCGTTGTCAAGTCTTACGTTTACTGCTTCATTCTTGATGAGAGAAAGCGCAACGCCAGCCTTTTTGTCGGGCAAGAAGCCCGCACCGCAGCCCTTGTTGATCTTTGTTGCCGCATGTATGTCGGCACTGCCGTCGTGGATAGCCACGGGGATAACAGTAACATTTGTCATATCACTGCCCTGCGCTGTCCAGTACGCCTTGAAATCATCAACCGTAAGATTTCTGTTAGCGTATGTTACGAACCAGAGAACTGCTATACCGTTGGGGGCGATACTTGCATCGTAAGATGAAAGATTTACTCTTTCAAGGCACTTGATATCCGTGCTTACTTCAACACCTGATACAAGACCGAGAAGTATGTTGTAGCCGTTGCTTTCGTTTTTACCGCTGTTGGCAAATCCGAATCTGTAAAGGGAGTACTTGTTGAGGTTTACAGCCTTGTCGGATGTGTTTATGATCTCCATAAACTCATACGCACCGTTTGTAGGTGTCTGGCAGATCTCGCTTATAGCGAGATCCTTTTCGGACTCGCTCTTTGTAAGCTTGATGACCTTGAACTGCTGTGCTGTAGAAGAAGCCGAGTATTTTGCAAGCTCGACGTTTGTACCGCTTGCAGTTCCTCCGCCCTTAACAGTCAAAGCACATTCCATTGTACACTTAGGAACAAATACGTAATTTCCGTCTACCTTGAAAATATACCATCTCTGAGCGTTTGTATTATTTGACGTATATGTAGCTACATTTGTGCCGGCTGCGCCCGATCCTGCCGCACAGTCAAGCGATTTACCTGTGTAAAGGTTTGTTATTTCATAGCTTCCGTCGGAGAAACGGATAAATCTCCACGTCTGTCTGTATCCAGAATTAGGATAACGTATAAGAACATTATCGTTTGAAAGTCCGAGATTATAATTTGAGCCCACACCTCTGATGTTGCCCCAGAAGTTACTTCCTATATTTGCAGGCTCCATGCTTTCAAGTGCGCTGAGCTTCGTGATCTTGAACTGCTGACCTGCTGCACCGTTATACGTATTCATCTGAACGTTTGCGCCTGCTGCAGTAGAGTTACCGTTTACAGACAGAGCACACGTCGTTCCGCATTTTGCACGCATGGTGTATGTGCCGTTCGTGTTCTTGTAAATGAACCAACGCTGTGCGTTCGTGTCGTTGCTTGCGTAAAGATCAACGTTTGCACCCGATGCGCGTGATGCCGCATAAACGTCAAGCACCTTGCCCGTTGCGTTGTTCGTTATCTTATAGCTTCCGTCCTTTTGCTTATCGAGTCTCCACGACTGATCAGCCTTGAAAATAGGTGTTACAGTGTATACATTCGTACCTGTATAACCGAGATTCATACCGCCGGAATTCATCGAGATCCGCACGTCGATTCCCGTTCCGACATCAGCCGCGGGAGCCGTGACACGCGACTCGTTTATACCGTGAGATACGAAGTGATTGAATGCGCTTTCGCGGTTTGAGCCGAATGCTGCCTTAAGATCGGCGTTGTTCTTCAGATAATAATCAACGCTGAACATAGGGCTTGCCTGACGGCCCTCTTTTACACCACTATTAATGAAATGGTTGTAAAGCTGTGCTTCATTAGTGCCAAATGCCGCCTTAAGATCGGCGTATTTACCCGCATAATACGTTGCGTTGAATACTACCGATTTTACATTTGACGGTACGGAAACAGCGGCAATTACCTGAAACGGTATTACCGCAGATACCATTAAAACGGCCAAACACAATGAAGTCAAACGAATGATCTTTTTCATGTTTTCCTCCTACTCAGATAATATTTGTGAATACAGTATATCTACATATTAATTGTACTACAAGAAATGTGTTTTGTCAACTTATAATGTGAAAAACCATTAAAACTTTCACCGCTTTAATAGTATATTCATATATAGTATTACACGGAATTCCATTTGGGTATATACTTTCAAGTTTGCTTAACACAGAAGTATTTATATTATCGTCAGCTCATCGTCGTAAATCGTATATAATACATACGGTATCTTTCATATCAACATTGACATAAAATGATTTTTATGATATAATTTCAGAACTGCCACCGGGTAGGTCGATGCTCAAGCATCCGTTTACACATCGTTAGGTCTTAGAAGATGTGTGTGCGGATGCTTTATTTTCGGAGGTATAAGAGGTATAACGTGAAAAAACTTCTTTCTTATTTTTCAATGCTTGAAATTACACTGTGGTCATCATCGGCTTTGCTTATTATAATATCCTTTTTCGTCTTCGACAGAACGAATTATATGACCTTATGCGCTTCTCTGATCGGGGTAACATCGCTGATATTCAATGCAAAGGGCAATCCCTTCGGACAGGTGCTGATGATAATATTCAGCCTTATTTACGGAATGATCTCGTATTCATTTTCTTATTACGGCGAGATGATAACATATCTTGGTATGACGATGCCTATGGCTGTATTTGCGCTTATTTCGTGGCTTTTAAATCCTTATAAAGGTAACAGAGCACAGGTCATGGTAAACAGCATCAAAAAAGCAGAGCTTGTATTCATGTGGATCATCAGTGCGGGTGTAACTTTTATGTTTTATTTCATTTTAAAACACTTCAACACTGCAAATATTCTGCCGAGCACGCTTTCGGTGCTGACCAGCTTTATTGCCGTCTACCTTACGTTTCGCAGAAGCCCCTATTTTGCCTTAGCCTACGCTTCAAACGATATAGTTCTCATTGTTTTATGGATACTTGCTTCAATGCACGATATCCGTTATGTATCCGTTGTTATATGCTTTGCTGCGTTTTTTGTCAACGATATATACGGATTTATCAATTGGTTGAAGATGAAAAAGCAACAATCAAATCAATAGCTTTTTGACGTTTTTTTAATAACAACGGTATAAATTCACCTTTTCTGAATAAATATAACTAAAAACATTTGAGGTGAAATATGAAAAGATCAATAGGCTTATGGCAGCTTATCGGCTTTGCCGCAACGTCACTCGGCGGCACATTACTGCATTTTTTATATAAATGGAGTAATGAATCCGTTTTCGTCGCACCGTTTTCGGGTATCAACGAATCCACGTGGGAGCATATGAAGCTGCTGTTTTTTCCGATGCTCGTTTTTGCCTTCATGCAAAGCTTTTATTTCAAGGAATACGGAACTTTCTGGTGCATAAAGCTGAAGGGCATATTATTCGGGCTTTTGCTCATTCCCGTATTGTTTTACACATACAACGGAGTTATCGGAACGTCACCCGACTGGATCAATATCGCTATCTTTTTTATATCAGCCGCCGCTGTATATGTATATGAAGCACGAATGCTTTTAAATGAAAATCCGTCGTGTATTTCGAAAAAGCTCGCTGTTACGATACTTTGCATTATCGCAGTTATGTTCGTCGTATTTACGTTTGCCACTCCGAATATCGCCATATTTGAGGACCCTTTGACAAAAACCTACGGGATAAAAAAGATCACGTATTAACGAGTAAAAAATTAAGAGCAGGACCTATTGATCCTGCCCTTATTTTTCACTAATGTTTCACTTATTTATAAATTGGTCTGAATATATTGAAAAATCGGCATCACTATGATATAATAAG
>JAFYMA010000245.1 GCA_017556845.1 Clostridia bacterium
AGCTTTCCGCAGAATACGGAATTTCCCTTGGCAACGCTCGTTGCTTCAAGCGAATGTCCGCACGCCTCGTGGAATATGACTCCGCCGAAGCCGCCGCCCATAACTACGGGCATTTTTCCCGCAGGGCATTTTTTCGCCTTGAGCATCGTATACGCCTGACGCGCGGCAAATCTTCCGCCCTCTTCGGCGTCTATCGTATCAAAAAATTCAAAGCCGCCGCTTGTGCCGGGCGAAAATCTTCCGTTCTGATTTTCGTTTCCGTCAGACGCTATTGCGCTTATCGCAATACGCACATAAGCGCGCTCGTCCGTGCCGTACACGCCGTCGCTGTTTGCAACGAGCACCTTTTTTTCACTGCACGCAAGGCTCGCTGTGACCTGCGTTATACTATCGTTATATTCCTTTGCGGCAAAATATCCCTTTTTAAGATAATCCGCTCTGTCCTTTGCCGAAACGCTGCACGGCGGTATCTTAACGGGGCATATACGCTCAAAATTCGTTTCGTTCAGCGCCACGTCGATACCTGCGCGCTTTGCGGTATTCAGCGCATCGCACACCTTTTTGGCGATCTTTCGCAATCCGCCCTCGCTCATATCGTTGCCGTATGCGTAAACGCAGTTAGTGCCGACGATGGCTCTTATTCCCGCACCGCACGAGCGGCCCGTCAGAGCGTTTTCAACCTTTCCCGACACCATAGAAAGATTTTCCGATACCTTATCGTCTGCGTATATCTCCGCATAATCGGCACCGTGCTCCATAATATCCGATATAATGCTTTCGCACAGCTTTTTATCTATCATTTCAATTCTCCCGTATTACAGTTAATCTGCTATTTTTCCGTCGTACAGCTCCTTGCCTGCAGTTATTATCCTGTCGTGCTCTTGCAGGCGGCGCTCGGTATCCTCCTTCGGATACTCCGTTTGGGATATATAATACCCGTCACCTTCAAAAATTATGTCAATTTTTATAAATCTGACTACGTTTTCATCAAGGATATATACGCCGTATTCGCCGTTTATGACTCTTAATGCGTTTGCAGGCACTCGCACGCCCGACGTCGTGCTGTACACTATTTCTATCTTCTGGCTTCGGTTAAAGACAAAGCCGTCCGGCACGATGTCCGTTTTGAGTATCAAAAGCGCCGTCTGTCCGTTCGGGGACGATGCGACTCTTTCAAGCGTGAACGGAATTATCTCGTTGCCCGCGTACGGAAAGCTCACGTTGTATACCATCCCTTCGTGAAACTCCGATGCCTTTATCTTATCAACGGTGCATACGAGGTACCAGGTGTGAGTGCTTACGATCTTGCCTGCAGGGTACTTTCCGCTGTACGTCTGCACTTCGCTTTTGCAAAGCTCTGAAAACTCGTCCGGCGTTATCGACGGCAAAAGCTCGGGGGAAAATATTTCCTCATATCCGTCGGTCGATGAATAGTAATAGCCTGCATTTTTCGTTTTGACCGATACTCCGTGATCGTCATACGAGCCTGAAAGACTCTCTTTTTTCGCCTGAAGCGCCGCTATTTCATTATTGAAGCTGACTCTCGTGTTCGTTATTATCTGTCTTTGATTGAGCAGGATATTCAGATCCTCCGTCTTTTGACACGCATACTCAAAGTCGCCCTGCGAGAGCTTATCGCACACAAGATAATACATTTCGCTGATCTGCCTGTCGATATATTTCGTATCGTACAGCGACGTGCTCGTAAGGTTGCTCGACTGCAAAAGCCGTATCTGTCTGTCTATTTTCGCTATTTCCTGCCTGTCAACGCTTGAAGACGATGAATGAACGCGCGCAAGCTCCGTATTTGCCTTTACGTGCTCGCCGTCATCAAAGTAGCTTTCAAGAACTCCGTCACTGTCGGTAAACAGTACGCTTTCATCTCTGAATATATATCCGTCAGATACGATCGAGCCGTTTGATACGGCAAGCTGTGCCTGCTCGAATATCACGCTGTTGTCAAACGCTATGAGCAGATGATATATAAAATATATGACGGCGGCAACGCCGAGCAAGGCTGTCACGGCGTAGAACGATGCACGCTTTAGATATTCCTTATCCAATTTTTACCCCTTTTTCTTCAATACGCTTTATAACGTGAGACGATACGCTGCCCGAAGCTCCAAGCTCGTCTGCGTATATAAATTCGGCATCCTTATACCGCGAAAACCACGTTATCTGCCGTTTTGCGTAATTGCGCGTAGCCCTTTTCAGCTCTTCGATGGCTTGCTCGTACGTTGCTTCCGAATTCAGATACGATATAAGCTCCTTATACCCTATTGCCTGATACGCCGTTGTGCCTTGCCTTAAAAGGCCATGCTCAAGCAGGTATTTTATCTCATCAAGCAGTCCGTTTTCAAGCATTATGTCAACGCGCTTATTTATTCTTTCGTACAGTATTTCTCTGTTTTTATATGAAATGACGAAAATGTGATAATCGTATTTTCCCGTATCCGAGCGCCTCAGCTTATCGTTTTCCGTCTTTGTTCTTCCCGTGGTATAGTATATTTCAAGGGCACGGACGACACGCTTTACGTTATTTTCGTGTATCGACTGTGCAGATCGAGGATCTATTTTTTGCAGCTCAAGCCAGTTTTCGTGCTTATCGTTTAAAAGAAGCCTTTCACGAACATCCTTATCGCAGGCAGTATCGTCGTCATTCTGCAAATACATCAGACTGTCAAGATAAAGCCCCGTGCCGCCGCATATAACGGGCAGTCTGCCCCTTGATATTACGCCGTCTATTGCGTTTTTTGCATACTCACAGTAGTCGCTTGACGAAAACTCCTCGTAAGGCATTTTTATATCTATCAGATGATGCGCTACCCTTAACGATTCCTCTTTCGTCGGCTTTGCCGTGCCTACGTCCATATATTTATACACCTGCATGCTGTCGCAGGAGATAAGCTCTCCGCCCAATGCAGAGCATACGTCAAGAGCGCACGCAGACTTTCCGCTTGCCGTCGCACCGCCGATAACGATAACGTCGCTTTTTCCGTTCATATACTTTCCCCATTTTAATTATTATGTATATTATACTCTATGTGAGAATACATGTCAAGCAAAAAAAGTTAAAACTTAGAAAACGGAAAAAGCCCGTGATATGCAAAGCGGTAATTTGCAATTACGGGCTGATATTCGTTTTTTTCCTTATACCTCGTCAATATTGATATATTCCAGCTTCGGTGACGGCTTATACGGTGATGTCTTACGCTTAAGCGGATCGTATATGAATTTTCTGCAGCAGCCGTGCGAGCGCACTATGCCTTTTTTTATGCAGATAACGTATTCATCGTCATACGTATTTCCCGCGTGCTCACAGTGAGCGCAGTTTTTTTCGTATTCCGTTCTTTGCTTCATGTCTTCACTTCCTTTTTGTTCATTATACCACACGGAAAGAAAATTGTCCACGGTTATTTGAAAAAAATCCCGTAAACAAGATGAGATATTGCAAGGCTCATAACGCTTTGTATTATTTTGCCCTTAAAAAACGGCAAGGGCGACAGACCGCACTGCCTGCACGCAGAAAAAACGGAAAGACACGTACAAAGCCCCGTAAACGACATTGATGCGCATACGAGCGAAAAAAGCC
The DNA here is from genome assembly GCA_017556845.1 of Clostridia bacterium. Classification (GTDB taxonomy): domain Bacteria; phylum Bacillota; class Clostridia; order Oscillospirales; family CAG-272; genus RGIG7213. Next base: position 3,593 of record JAFYMA010000245.1, read on the forward strand.
ATCCTTCCGATATGAGATGCGATGCTTTTTTGGCAAGGTATATCCCCGTAACAGGCTCTGCAAAAAGATAAAGCAAAAAGCCGTCGGATGAAAAAACGCTCTCAATACCGCCCTTCAAGGTAAAGAAAAGCACCGCATAAGCACAAACATAGGCGCACGAGGACACGGCGCTCTTTACGCACAGAGGAAAGGAAAATATCTCCGTTTGCTTTATCATATCCCGATTTTCATATATCATTTTCCCCCTGTGCGTGATACCGTAAATAAGCGATGAAAGAACGCATACGCCGTATATGACAGCTCCCTTTAACGCTGATGAAAAAAGAAACGCTCCTGCAAAGCCGATTATGAGCGACGGGGACGTGCTGCCCGTATAAGAGCACAAAAGCTCCGCATTATTTTTGCCTATCTTCCCTTTTCGGTACATATTGCATATTTCGTGCGCACACACGGGACTTGGGCATAAAAGGCTCATAAAAAGAATACCGCCGCCGCATTCCGAAAGAGAAAAAAGCCTTTTATTAAGCGGATAAAGCGCTCTTCCGACACGATAGCAAAAATCACTTTGGGAATACAGACAGCAAAGAAATGAAAACGGAAAAACGGCAGGAGCGAGCGTATTTATACAAAACTGCACGCCGTATTGAGCGCCCGTTAAAAATCCCCTTCGGAACACGAGCATCAATACCGAACACAAAAGAACGAATACTCCGAAATATCTTTTCATCTTATCACCCGTTAAGAATAATATTTCACCCTTTCAAATATTATTACCGTAGTACATCAAAAGGAGAACGCATTTGAAAAAGCAGCCATCACATATTCAGATATATACCCCTACGGTATCTCTTTACGGTGAAAGTGAAATGATAATGGAAGGACGGTTTCGCCTGCTTGATTATTCGCCTGAAAAAATATTGATCGACGTTCATTACAAAGATCTTTCCGCATTTATTTCGGGAAGCGGGCTTCATCTGAGGGTAGTAGGCGAAAACGTGTTATCCGTGTACGGGAAAATATCGTCATTCGGCTACTGCAAAAGGGAAAGCGGTGGCAAAAAATGAATATTCTGAATTTCGTTATAGGATACACGGAATACTGTTGCCGCCTTGAAGACACGTGCCGTGTTCTGAACGGTCTTATGGACGGCAAAACGGAGTTTTTCAACCAATACGAAAAGGACGGAAAAACGTATTTTTCCGTATTCAACAAAAGCATAAACGGTGCCGGCGATGCCTTAAGCTTATGCACTGATGTAAAGCGCGTATGTCTGTCAGACGTTATAAAAAGGGGGCTTTCGCGCCCGGGGCTTTTGCTTGGTGCGGTGTTCTGCATTGCGTGTATGTATGTTTCAACTCTGTTTTTGTGGGATATACATTACGCCGACGGGCAGGAGCTTGAAGAGCTTATGACAGAGGCGGGGCTTAAAATAGGCGCATATATTCCCGACATAAACGAGGATATAATCGAAATACGCGCTTTGATGAATACCGATAAATATTCTTACATTTCAATTAACATCAACGGCACGAGCGCAAGTGTGGACTGTGAAAAAAGGCAGTCTGGCGTACCGATAGATTCAAGCCTGCCGTCAAATCTTGTAGCAAAATGTGACGGGGTGATAGTACGGTACGAGGTGTATTCGGGCGACGGGGTATGCTCTGTCGGTCAGACGGTGAGCGAAGGGCAGCTTTTAATATCGGGAATTGACGAAACGAAGCATCACGGCAGCCGTATAGTAAGGGCGAGAGGGGCGGTATACGCATGTACTGAAAAGGAATTTACGGTAAGCTATCCCACCGTCATATACGAAAAGCAGTATACGGGCAATCAGTCGATTGAAAAAAGGTATTTTATGTGCGGAATGAGCGTTGATACGGGTACTTGCGGAAGCTATGAGCTGTACGATACGGAAACGGAAAAAAAGAAGCTGAAAATATTCGGCTCAGTCGAGCTTCCGATATACGTAACGCACGAAAAAAAGCGTGAATACGTGTATGCCGAACGGACGCTTACGGAACAGCAGGCGCGCTATCAGGCACAGCTTTTGTACTTTGAAAGGCTGAAAACGGAGCTTGAGGGGTGCCAGGTGCTTTCACGGTCCGTAAAAACGGAATTTGACGGTGAAACGGTGAGCGTGCATTGCCGTCTGTCCGTAATACAGAACATCGCAAAAGAGGTTCCGATAACCGTAGGGTGAGTGAGCTTTCCGTATAAAGAAAAAATTTAAAATAGATTAACAAAAGATGCAAAAAAAATTCTTGATATACTTTGCACAGTTTGATAATATAAAATTGTAAAGTTTTTGTGCATTTTTGCACACAGTTAAAAAATGAAAGGAATTTTTTAAAATGAGATCGTTCAAAAGAATGATAGCGATGTGTATGACGGTCGCGTTGCTTATATCGTGCATACCGATCGTATCAAACGCAGTTTCTTACTCAGGCTCGTCATCGTATATGTCGGGCAGATATTACCGTGCGTTGTCGGCTCTGACGCTTACGGGTGACCAGCGTACAGACATCGTAAACGTCGCAAGATCGCAGATAGGATATCAGGAGGGCTCAAGCTCCTCACAGCTTTCGGGCGAGGTTGCGGGAGAATACAATTACACAGAGTACGGCAGATGGTACACCTCCCACAAGGGCACCAGCTACAACCACATTTCTTCTCAGTGGTGCG
>JAFYMA010000246.1 GCA_017556845.1 Clostridia bacterium
GGATATGACCGACATAAGATACATACCGATATTCGTAGGTGAGGTATGGTACGCGATCTTTTCACCGCTGATATACGATACGTTATCAACTGGCAGATAGTTGCTTTCTGAATTTACCGTGTATTCAAAGTAGTGCCACATATCGCCTACGTAACGCTCAACTGTCCGATGCTGCTTTTGCGTAGGAATAGGCAAAACGTCCTTTTTCGGACTCTTTTTGAGAATATACAGAATAACAGGAGATAAAGCAAGACATAAGCCGACACATCTGTATATTCCGTAAGGAACGAATAAAAGGAAAAATACGCCCGTTATGACCGAAAACGCTCCCTTTATCAGATATGACAAAAATCCGCCCTTGAGGCTTTTTTCCGCCTTTGATGCACACACCCAATCGAGCAGATGCTCACCGCTTACGTTAAGACGCCATAACGAACGGATGCTCGCGCTTATACCGATATATGCATCGTACCCCAAAGATACTATCCGGAACAGAAGAAACAGTATATTGTGCCAGAATTGCGACACGGTGAATGAATAAAATTTTCTTTTTACGCCGAACGCCCCGGAATAAAGACATTCAAACAGCGAAACGACCATCGGTATTCCGAGATAAAACAGTGAAAAAACGGCAATACAGGTGCAGATATGCCGCGGTGACAGCGATGCGCATATCATTGCAAGCACGGCAAAAAACGGCACAAGATCACGCCGTACGTTATCGAACAGCTTGTATTTATCAAAGCTGTTCAAAGGGTTTTTGATCCTTTCATTGCCCATTTTTATATATTTTCCGCAGAACGATGCGTACGTCTGAACGTCGCCCCGCACCCATCGCTCAAGCCTTTTGTAATACGACAGAGCGTTTGACGGAGTCGTATCGTAAAACGAAATATCAGGTATCATTCCCGCGTTGCACAGACACCCCTCTACCACGTCGTGCGACAGTATTTTTTCATCCGGAAGAACGCCGTATACGGATTTATAAAACGCCTCACAGTTAATTATTCCCTTACCGCAGAATATGCCCTTTTTGAATATTTCCTCATATATATCAAACCGCGCGCTGCTGTACGACTGAACTCCGCCGTTGCCGGATGACATAAGAGAAAACGCACTTTTTTCATTTGTAAAAACCGTATCTACACACGGCTGTAATATACCGTGACCTCTTATTATTTTGCCGTTTGAATCGAGCACGGCTTTATTTGCAGGATGCTCCATAACGCAAGTAAGGCGTCTTGCCGTATGCGGCATCATAACCGTATCAAAATCAAGCGTTATGAGATATTTTACGCCCGAAAGAGCCTCTGCATTTCCGCATATATTTATATCGCCTTGTCCTGTATGCAATAATCGGCACATCTGCAATACTGCTCCCCTTTTTCTCTCGGGAGCAATAAACCGCCCTTGTGTAATGCTGTACTGTCTGCCTCTGTAAAACAGAAAGAACACGTCACCGTATTTTTCACACAGAGCTTTGATCTTTCCGCTTAAAGCGTTTATTACCTGCTCGTCCTTTTCATCATTTGCTTTGTCGGAATCGGGAAGATCTGCAAGTATTCCGCACAGTAATCCGTCGTATTTATTTGAAACGTAATACTGCTCGATCCTCTGCAGCGCTTCATCTCCGTCGCCGTCTATCAGCGTTGTGATCACCGCAAGAGTTTTTACACCGCTTGGCAGGCAGTCAGAGCGAAGACACATTTTCGCCTTCGGTAAAAACAGTCTTGAATAAGAATAATTTATAAGATATACGGAGCACTCGTAAAGCGGAAAAATCGAAAAAACAAACGGAATTACAGCGTAACAGCTGAAGGGCTTGAATATCAATAAGCCCTCTGTTATAGCAAATATTACAGTCAAAACGATTATCAACGGAAAATACAATACCTTTGATATACGGTGCTGATCGCTCGTAAGAATTTGCGTAAGGCTTCCTTGCGGTATCTGCTTTAACGCCTTTATGTTCGTTGTTTTATTCTTTTTTGCGTAACGCTCCAACTGCTCAACGTACAACGCCCTCGTTTGATCGTTACTTTTCTTGTAGTCGGGAAAGGTCAGAAGCATTCTTTGCAATTCACTGTAATTCTGATATATTGCCCCGTAGTCAAAATAGCTTGAATAATTAAGAAAGCCTATTGCCTTCGTGCGTTTTTTTCCGTCTGCTATGGCAAGTATACAGCAAAATACGATAAGGTAATGGAGCACTTTCAGCTCCGCATCCGTCATTGACAGTGCCTTTATCTCCTTGCAAAGCTCCTTTTCCGTCATTTCATAGCCGTATCTGTCAAGCAGTATTCCCAATAGCTCGAAATTCGGAAACGAGCTATCCTTGCAAGCTTCTATACTTGCTTGTGCAAGACTTGATTTTTGGGCTATAAACCAATAATTTTCAGATATACCGTCATCGTATTTAATAACGGACATACATCTTTTTATTTTTTTGAGTATATCGACCCTTTTCATACCGACGTACCTTTCAAAAACAGAATAGTATCAATAACAAAATTATTTCCTGTATTGCATTTTTTATGCAAAAGTCTTTTTCACGTATTGCACAGTATGACAAATTACACACTGAAGATAGTATACAATATTATCAGAAAGAAAAAAGGAGATGATTCATTGAAAACAACCGTATACGGCGACGTTTTATTTATGATAAATCTTTCCATGGATCTTCTGTCGCTTTTCATCAGCGGAAGAATACTTCACCTTGAATGTAAAAAAAAACATCTGTTGATCGCATCCGCTATAGGCGGTGTGTACGGCGTTCTTGCATTGCTTATAAAAAGCGCTCTTTTAAGCGTTATACTGAACGCTTCGGTATACATAATAATGTGCCTTATTGCATATCCGAGAGTATCACGCAGAGTGTTTTTCAAGCTTTGCGTGTTGTTTTACGGTGTTTCTCTTTTATGCGGAGGAGCCGTTACCGCCTTTTATTCCTTTTTTGATAAGATACTGAACAATATTCCGATAAGCTCTCAAACAACCGGGAATACTAAAATACCGATATGGCTGTTTTTTGCTTTGATCGTGCTGTGCGGTGTGCTTTCTTACGTCACGGGAAAGATCTTTGCAGACGGAAAAAATGAAAAATACGTTGATCTTTCGGTAACGTTCAACGGTAAAACGAGCCGCCTGCACGCTCTGTGCGACAGCGGAAATCTGCTGACAGAGCCGATAACGTCAACGCCCGTTATAGTCGTGTGCGAAAAATGGTTCAAGGATAATATCGGATTTTGCAAAGAGGATATGATGAAGGTGCCTTATCTTATGTCAAAGCTGCGATATATACCGTCGTCAACTCCGACGGGTGAATGTATGCTCATGGGAATACTGCCCGACAGAATAATACTCACAAAAGAAAAAACCGCCGTAAAAGCGGTGATCGCAATAGCTCAAAGCGGTGAATTTACGGATTTTGACGGTATAGCCCCAATATGTCTTATACCGTAAAGCAGAAAGGAAATAATATGATAATAACTCACTTTATTGAAAAAATATTCGGACTCAAATCAAAAAAATCGTCTGTTTTTTACATAAACGGCTCGCAGACGCTTCCCCCTCCGCTATCGTCTGAGGAAGAAAATGAAATACTGCAAAGACTTGCAAACGAACCAAATCTTAAAGACGTACTGATAGAACGAAATCTCCGTCTTGTAGTATACATAGCAAAAAAATTTGAAAGCACGGGAATCGGTATAGAGGATCTTATTTCAATAGGCACGATAGGGCTTATAAAGTCTGTTAACACGTATAACGTAGAAAAAAATATCAAGCTCGCCACGTATTCCTCGCGGTGCATTGAAAACGAAATACTGATGTATATACGCAAAAACAACGCTTCACGGAACGAAATGTCGCTTGATGAGCCGTTGAACGTGGATTATGACGGAAACGAGCTTTTGGTGTGCGACGTTATAGGAAGCGATACGGACACGGTTTCCGGCGGTATTGAGCAGGACGAAGAAAGAGATATGATAAATAAAATGGTAAACTCGTTAGCTCCCCGTGAGCGTGAGATAATCCGTTTAAGGTTCGGGCTTGACGGCAAAAAGGAGCTGACACAAAAGGAAACCGCGGATGCTCTGGGAATATCCCAATCTTACATCTCGCGGCTTGAAAAAAAGATAATCAAAAAGCTGAAGCGTGAGCTTGAAAGCACGCTTTAATCCTCGCAGGGATAATGCAGATCCCACTGTTCTCTCATATAAGTCATGCTTTTCATAACGCTGTACGTATTTTCAAAATGCATATTTTCTCCGTTTTCAAATGCTTCTATCTCGTATAGCAATGCATCAGACGATTTTCCTGATGAAAATACTTCTGTTTTTCCGTCGTTATATACGATAAGTGCCTTATCTGCTCTCGGATAATCCTGTATTTCTATATATGCATCATCGCACGATATGACGGCTCTTTTCGGCAGCTTTGAACAGAGCGACACTGTAACTGTGCTTATCTGCCCGCCGCAACGCTTTATGACTGCACCGAATGACTCGTCAACTGTGCTCGGAGCTTTTGTTACGTTTGAATCAATACTGCATATTTCACCCGTCGAATACATACTTTCAAGTGCTAAGGCGTACACGCCGATATCAAGCATAGCTCCGCCTGCGTATTCCATACTGAAAAATCTGTTTGACATATCGTACGGCTTCGTACTGCCGAAATTTACCTGTATGAGATTGACCTTGCCGAATGCACCGCTTTTCACCCTTTCGGAAAGCTGACGGTGCAAGGGCATATTGTATACGGTCATCGCCTCCGCAAGCCTTAACGAGCGTTCGTTTGCAATACCGCACAAATCGTCAAGCTGTGATATATTCATAACGATCGCCTTTTCGCACAGTACGTTTTTTCCGCTTAATAGGCACGCTTTTATGTGCTGTGCGTGAACGCTGTGAGGTGTTGCAATATATACGTTTTCAATGCTTTCATCACGGCAAAGATCATCAAACCTTTCGTACACTGTATCTATTCCGTATTTTTTCGCAAATTCGGATGCCCTTTCAAAATTACGGCTGTAAAGTCCGTTTATTTTTCTTCCGCTTTCAACGAGCTTTTGTGCCATATCTCCGCCTGCCCATCCGCAGCCGACAAATGCCCACGTTTTATTTTTCATCATTTCGCCTTTCAAAACAAGTTTTTTTAAAAAAGCACTTGACAAATGCTCATTTTTTTGGTATTATACAGATGTTGTGCTGCTATGGCTCAGCTGGCAGAGCACATCCTTGGTAAGGATGAGGTCGACAGTTCGACTCTGTCTAGCAGCTCCAAAGCATCGGATCTTAACTGATCTGATGCTTTTTATTTTTAAAATCAAGTATATCAATGCTGATTTACAAAAAAAGACGGTTTTTTTCAAAATCGTCTTTTTTTATTTCTATTTATCTTTATACGTTAAATCTGAACAGAGTAACGTCGCCGTCACGCATTACGTATTCCTTGCCCTCACTGCGTATCAAGCCCTTTTCTCTTGCAACGGTCATATTTTTACCGCACTGAACAAGATCGTCAAAGCCGATTATCTCCGCACGGATAAAGCCGCGTTCAAAATCGGAATGTATCTTGCCTGCCGCACCGGGAGCTTTAGTTCCCTGCTTTATCGTCCACGCTCTTACCTCCTGAGGACCTGCCGTTAAGAAGCTGATAAGACCGAGCAGCTTATAGCTTGCCTTGATAAGTCTGTCAAGACCGCTTTGTCCCATTCCGAGCTCCTGCAAAAACGCTTGTGCTTCCTCATCGTCAAGTGCTGCAATTTCAAATTCAAGCTCTGCGCAAACGGGGATTATTTCAGAGCCCTCCTCAGATGCGTATTTCTTAAGCTCCGAATAATTGCGGTTATCAACGGGCTCAGACGATACCTCATCCTCTGAAACGTTGGCTGCGTATATTACGGGCTTTGCGGAAAGCAAAGGGAGCGTTGCGAGTATTTCACGCTCATCATCGTCCATTTGCATACAGCGTGCAGTCTTGCCGCTGTCAAGATGTGCGGAGAGCTTCTTCAGAAACTCTATTTCGGGCAGTATCGACTTATCTGCCTTAAGGAGCTTTTCGTCCTTGTCAATACGCTTCTGAACTATCTCCATATCGGACAGAACGAGCTCTGTATTTATCGTTTCAACGTCACGAAGAGAGTTAACGTCGCCCTCAACGTGAATGATATTTTCATTTTCAAAACATCTTACAACGTGTACTATTGCATCGACCTCACGAATGTGAGACAAAAACTTATTGCCCA
>JAFYMA010000247.1 GCA_017556845.1 Clostridia bacterium
GGCGTAACTCTTACAGGTGCAGGTGCAACATTCCCTTACGGAGTAGATCCCAGAGACAGAAATCTCCGCCTTGCCCCGACGTATCCTTCAAATGAGGAGCTTGCCGTTGCAATAAGGGTAGTATGTCTTTGCGTAAAGCTTGCTTATTTCAACGTATACAAAAGCGACCTGAAATAAGAAATAGTAAACAAAAAGTAAAATAATACTTTTTTCATTGACAAAACGCATACAGTATGATACAATGACAGAAAATTAAAATGATTGTGTGAGGATTCTTACCTACTATGGATTCAGTCGAAGGCGATTGTAACAGTATCAAGACAATGTAATATACAGGCATCCCTGCGGTAATTCCGAAAATTTCGGTTTTATTGGCAGGTATGCCTTTTTGCGTTTGATCCCACATATAAAATAACTACAAAAAAGAAAGGTTTGGTCTTTAATTTATGCCTGATGGTGTCTTACCTAAAATTATCGTAATAGTGATCCTGGTATTGATGTCCGCTTATTTTTCCGCTACTGAAACAGCTTTTTCATCCTTGAATAAAACAAGGATAAAGACTATGGCAGAAAAGGGAGACAAAAAAGCCGCTTTAGTATATAAGCTGTCCGAAAAATATGACAAGCTTATCTCTACGATCCTTATAGGTAACAATATCGTAAATATACTTGCCGCCTCTTTAGGCACTTTGCTTTTTATTGATATATTGAGCGATGAAAATCTCGGAACGACCGTTTCTACGGCAGTTATCACCGTTGCATTGCTTATTTTCGGTGAAATATCGCCTAAAACTCTTGCAAAAAATTCGCCCGAGAGATTTGCCGTTGTAGCCGCACCGATAATAAACGTACTTATAATTTTACTCACTCCGATCAATTTTCTTTTCTCGTTATGGCAGAGCCTTTTGCTGAAGATATTCAAGGTTGAAGAAACTCAAAAAATATCTCAGGAAGAGCTTTTGATGATAGTTGACGAGGTACAGCAGGAGGGCAGCATCGACGATGACGACAGCGAGCTTATACGAAGCGCTATCGAATTCAGAGATCTTCGCGCTGAGGATATTCTTACTCACCGTATGGACCTTGAAGCCGTTATGCTTAATTGCGACAAGCAAATGATTGCTGAAACATTCTCAACAACGAAGTTTTCAAGACTTCTCGTGTACGATGAAAGCATTGACAATATCGTCGGTGTAATACATCAGAAGGATTTCTATATCAACGGAAGTATAACAGACAAGGAAATATCCGAAATAATGACAAAGCCCATTTTCGTTCAGAAAACGGAAATGATAAACGATCTGTTAAAGCAGCTCCAGAAGGAAAAATCACACGTTGCCGTTGTTCTTGACGAATACTGCGGAACACTCGGTATCGTTACGATGGAGGATATTCTCGAAGAGCTTGTCGGTGAAATATGGGACGAACACGACGAGGTAGTTGAAAGCTTTGCGGAAACACCCGACAAAAACGTATACAAGGTAGACTGCCTTGTTACAACAGATGAATTCTTTGAATTTTTCGGCCTTGAATCCGATACGGAGAGCACCTCTCTTAACGGTTGGATAATGGAGCAGCTCGGTGACGTGCCCGAAACGGGAGATTCATTCTCGTATGAAAATCTTGATATCACCGTGCTTGAAACTGACATTCACAGAGCCGTTTACATAACCGTTAAGGTCAACGAAAAAAGCAAGAATGAGGAAAACGAGGAATAAGGTATCTCAAATTCTGTCAATATCTTAAAAACGGTTTATGAAAAAATGCAAAATACGGCATACCTATTAAAAGGTATACCGTATTTTTTATTACACATCATTTTTCAATGATATTTCAATTCCTACAACGCCGTATTTTTTCTCGTCTTCCTTTGAGTAATATTCGTACATATCAGTATAGCTTGCATTTTTGGCATCGCGTTCGGAATATCCGAGCTCCCTTGCGGAAAATGCACCGTATAGCTGCATAAAGCTGTCAAAAACGTGCAGGGCTTTTATTTCGGTTATTATTTGTTCACCCTTTTCATTACTTGTGAAAACTAACGTATCATTTACCGAAAACTTACGTCTTTTTTCGTCATACAGACGCATTTCGATCTTTTTATTTCCCGCCCTCACTGCCTCAAACGGCATTTTGCAAAGCTTCATATTGTGTATCATATAAACTTCTCCCTATTACCGAATATCGCCCGCAGTGCTGTTGCGGGCGATATTTTTTTATTCTATACTATTTATGATACCAAGAGCTGCGGCTTTGAATTTTTCTATCTTATCGTCAGCACCCTGTGCCGTATCTGAATTCACAAGGTAATACAGCTTTATCTTCGGCTCTGTACCGGACGGGCGAATAACTATAACGTCATCTCCGCACTTGAAATATACGGTATTCGTCGTACCGCCCTCAATGACCGCCCTTTCACCTGTTTTCATATCGTACCGACACGGCACGTTATAGTCTATAACGGTATCTACTGCAACGTCTGCAAGCATTTTCGGCGGATCGTTACGGAGCGTTGTCATAATACGCTTCATTTTATCAATTCCGTCAAGGCCCTTCATTGCAAGGTTATCTACACCGTCACGGTAATAGCCGTACTTCTGATATATCGCCTGCATAGCATCATACAACGTCATTCCCTGCTTTTTGTAGTAAGCGGCAACCTCGCATATAAGCATCGTACCGACAACGGCGTCCTTATCGCGTGCGTACGTTCCGCGAAGATAGCCGTAGCTTTCCTCAAATCCGAACAAAAATTCTGCACTTCCCGGCTTTTCGTTATTCTTTATGACCTCGCCTATATACTTGAAGCCGGTGAAAACGTTATACATTTTCACGTTATTGACCTTGGCTATTTTGGAAACGAGCTCAGTTGTTACAAAGCTCTTTACGGTATACGCACCGTTAGGCATTTTTCCCGTTCTTTTCAATGCGTTTATGATGTAGTCAAGCAATATCGCACCGACTTGATTTCCCGTCATCGTAACGAAATCGTCACCGCATTTTACAGCTATACCGACTCTGTCAGCATCGGGATCGGTTGCGATTATAAGATCTGAGCCGATCTGCTTTGCAAGAGCTATACCGGGCGTGAATACGTCCTTATATTCGGGGTTGGGAAATGGCGTCGTCGGAAAATCGCCGTCGGGAGTTGACTGCTCGGGAACCATATAAAGATTCTTGATACCGAGCCTCTCGATAACACGCGGAACGAGCTTGTATCCTGAGCCGTGCAAGGGAGTGTATACGATCTTTATATCGTCTGCCATCTGCCTTACCGTATCAAGATCTATCGCCTGCGCATATACGTTTTCAAGATACGCCTTGTCTACGTCCTCGCCGATTATCTCGATAATACCGCTTTTTACACCGTCATCAAATGGAATTGAAAGAACTCCGTCAAAAATATCGGTCTTTGCGATAATATCGGACACCGTCTGTGCGTGCTCAGGCGGGAGCTGTGCGCCGTCCTCCCAATACGCTTTATATCCGTTATATTCCTTCGGATTGTGCGATGCTGTGATATTTATGCCCGCAATACAGTTAAGATGGCGTATTGCAAATGAAAGCACAGGTGTCGGTCTGAGATCCTCAAATATATACACCTTTATACCGTTTGCCGCAAGGACCTGTGCTGCGCTTTTTGAAAACAGCTCTGAATTATTTCTCGAATCGCAAGCTATTGCAACGCCTCTGTCCTCTGCCCTCTGATCCTTTATCAAGGTCGCTATCGCCTGCGTTGCCTGGCAGACCGTAAACATGTTCATTGCATTCGTGCCTGCGTTCATCGTACCTCTTAATCCTGCCGTACCGAACTGCAACGACTGATAAAAGCGTAATTTTATCTCATCGTCATTATCCTTTATGGCAATCAGCTCTGCTTTCGTCTGTTCGTCTACCTTATCTGACGCAAGCCAGCGGTTATAGTTTTCAATGTAACTCATATATTCCATCCTTTCTTACTGTTCCAACGCCTTTTTTAATGCACACGCGAGCTGATCGGGGCATGATGTGTTCTTAAAGCCGCATTTAGTTCCCTGCAAAAGAGATATTACCTTATGAGCGTCCATTCCCTGCACCAGCTTGGAAATCCCCTGCAGATTCCCGTGGCATCCGCCCAAAAAGTTCACGCTTTTTATTATGTCACCGTCAAGCTCAAGCTCTATCATAGAAGAGCACGTGCCCTTTGTTTTATATCTGTAAGTCATATTTCCTCACAAAATCAATCAATTTTCTGAAGCTTGGCATACGTTGCCATAAGCTTTTTCGTGCCAACGTTATCGAACACTACCTCATAAAGCATATCCGCACCCATCTGCGTAACGGATTGAATGATACCGTTTCCGAATACCATATGCTTTACACGGTCGCCTGCAACAAATCTTTCGTATCCCGTGGATTTTCCGACCGACGTTATTTTCTCCGTTGATTTCATAAGCTCCGACGAAAGAATATTGCGCCGTCTTGGATATGCAGGAGTCTCAGATGCATTTGCAGGTGTGCTTTGTACGCGCTTTGCTATATCAGTTTCCACGTATGAATCGGGTATTTCGCCTATGAACATACTTTTGGGATTACGCTGTGTCTTGCCGTAAAGCATTCGCTCGTCGGTATGTATCATATACAGCATTTTTTCCGCACGGGTCATAGCAACGTACGCAAGTCTTCTTTCTTCTTCAAGCTCAGTTGCATCCGTAAGAGATGACATACCGGGGAATATACCGTCCTCCATTCCCGGCAGGAAAACAACGGGAAATTCAAGTCCCTTTGCGCTGTGTATCGTCATCATAACGACCGCATCCGCCTGTGTATCGTAATTGTCTACGTCCGTAAACAGCGATATCTCCTGCAAAAAGCCTTCGAGTGAGGGCGATTCGTTTTCATCGCAATACGTTCTGATATTTGAGAAAAGCTCCTGAATATTCTTTATTCTGTCCTTGTCCTCCTCAAGACCCGTGGACATAAGCATCTCTCTGTAGCCCGTAAGATCCATCAAAGGCTCATAAAGCTCGTAAAGCGGCTTTTCCTCAACCATTGAGCGCAGCTGAATTATCATACTTGTAAAAGCGGAGAGCTTTGCGGAGACCTTGGCAAGAGTCGGAAACTCATCGCATCTTGCCATAATATCGAATATTGACGTTGAGTGGTCGGTTGCTATCGCCTCTACTGCCGCAATAGTCGAATCACCGATCTTTCGTTTAGGCTCGTTTATTATTCTCTTAAGACGCAGATCATCCTTAGGGTTGTTTATTACCGTCAGATAAGCCAGAATGTCCTTGATCTCTTTTCTTTCGTAGAAACGAAGACCGCCGAGTATTCTGTACGGTATGCCGCTTTTTGCAAAAACGCTTTCAAGGGAGTTTGACTGCGAGTTCATTCTGTAAAGGATAGCGCAATCGGAGAATTTTATACCCTTTTTATTGACGAGATCACGTATCGTATTCACGATAAATCTGCCCTCGTCTATCTGCGTGGGCACACGCTTTACACGAACCTTGTCTCCGTCATCGGCATTCGTCCACAGCTCTTTACCCCTGCGTGCAACATTGTTGCGTATCACGGAGTTTGCCGCTGCAAGAATATTTGCAGTGGAACGGTAATTCTGCTCTAACTTTATTATGCTTGCATCTTCAAATGCATGATCGAATTGCAGAATATTTTTAATGGTCGCCCCTCTGAATTTATATATACTCTGATCGTCATCACCGACTGCCATTACGTTGAAATATTTGCTTGAAAGCAGATACGTCAGCTTAAACTGTGCTACGTTCGTATCCTGGTATTCGTCAACCGATACATACTTGAATCGGTTTGTATAGTATCTGCGTACGTCGGGCTCCTCGGACAAAAGCTTTACCGTGTTGAATATCAGATCATCGAAGTCCATAGCGTTATTTTCACGCATTTTGTGCTGGTAAAGCTCGTATATGATAGCAACACTCGCCATTCGGGGATCCTTTGAGCCTGACACCTCCGCGGTGAATTTTTCAGGGTCCTTCAGCTCGTCTTTAGCACGGCTTATCATACTCTGTGCAAATTTCGGCACGATGACCTTTTCGTCGATATTGAGCTGTCTCATGCACTGGACGATCAGCTTTTTACTGTCATCGCTGTCGTATATGGTAAATGACGGAGAATATCCCAGTTTGCCTGCGTGAGCGCGGAGAATACGTACGCATATTGAATGGAACGTACCTACCCACATACCGTCTGCAACGTCCTGACCGAGTATTTTTGCAAGTCTTTCCTTCATCTCGTTTGCGGCCTTATTCGTAAACGTTATGGCAAGTATATTGTAGCTCGGGCACGGATCTACTGCAAATCTTGAAAGAACGGATCGAAGCTCTTCCTTATCTAAAATGGCATAGCTTCTTAATTTTTCAATATCCTCTGCGGTGATGCCGTCGGGAATATCATCAGTCTCACAAGCGCATCCGAACGACATTATATGAGCTATTCTGTTTACAAGCACGGTGGTTTTACCCGTACCGGCTCCTGCAAGCACGAGCAACGGACCGCTCGTTGTGCAAACC
>JAFYMA010000248.1 GCA_017556845.1 Clostridia bacterium
TGCAATGCCGGGGCCCTCATTATATACAGAAACGAATACCTTTTTGTCCTTTTCAATTATTTTTACAAGGTATTTGCCCTTTTCGTAAGAGAATTTCTGAGCGTTCTGGCAGATGTTATACAAAACCTGATGTATTGCGTCCTTATCGGCAAATACCGTCATATTATCTCTGTCACATTCAAACATAACGTCGAGCTTTTTGGCATCGAGCTGCTGTTCAAGAGAAATTATTATCTCGCGTGCCATTTCGCATATATCAAAATTAGCCTTTACTATTTTACGGTCGCCTGCCTGCAAGCGCGAAATATCAAGAAGAGATGATACAAGACGCGACAATCGCTTGACCTCGGTGAATATTATTTGCAGATAATGATCGTGCTTTTCCGGCGGTATCGCGCCGTTCAGCATTCCCTCAACAAATCCCGAAATTACCGTCATCGGAGTACGAAGATCGTGCGATACGTTAGCAAGAAATCCCTTTCTCAGCTCCTCATTCTTCTGCAAGGTATTAGCCATATTATTGAATGCACCCGCAAGCTCTGCAACCTCATCGTTACCTGAAATTTCAACACGGGCGTTAAAGTTCCCCTGCGAAAACTCCTTTGCCGCCTTGCTCATCAGCTTAAGGGGCGATATTATTCTGCCCGATATAAAATATATAGCTATCAATGATGCAAGCATTACCCAAAGTACAGAAACGATGACCGCTTTTATCGTTTTGCTTACGAGATTGCCGAATCTTGCATTTTCACTGCAAACGAAAACAGAGCCGACCATTTCTCCGTCAGCGCCGTTTATGCTTTTTGCGCAAGATAAATGCTTTTTGGAGAAAAAGCCGTCCATCGTTGCATACTCACCGTACTGACCGTCATTTTCAAGGCTGAATAAAACGTTATCGGGTACGACTCCCGCCATATCCGACGGAGTATTTGCAGTGAGCAGCACTGTGCCGTTTTCGTCCGTTATAAAAACAGACATCTCCTCTCCCAAAGAAGCGGAAACGGTATCAAGAACAGTTGAAACGTCATTGCTTACGTTTTCATAATATACGAATTTTCCGAAATCCGACGTTGATGACTCCGAATACGCATTTTCTAAAAATACACTCAGAGCATCAGCGGCGTCCTCTATTGATTCTCTTTTCATGCTTCGAGACGTATTCATCGAATTTGAAACGAGGATCAGCGACAAAACGGTAAAGCTTATAAGGATAATAAGCATTACAACGAATACGAATTTTGTAAATACGCTTTTAAACATTCTTTTATTCCTTAAACAATAAAGGGCATGCGCAATACCACACGGAACTGCACATGCGCCTTTTTTTAAATGATCGTTTTAATTACTGAAGAAGCTCAAATTTGTAGCCAACGCCCCAAACTGTCTTGAGCACCCATTTATCTGAAACGCCCTCAAGCTTTTCGCGCAGACGCTTAACGTGAACGTCAACGGTTCTGGAGTCACCGAGATAATCAAAGCCCCATACCTTATCAAGAAGCTGGTCTCTTGTAAATACTCTGTTGTAGTTTGATGCAAGGAAATAAAGCAATTCAAGCTCCTTGGGGGGAATGTCAACACTCTTGCCCTTCAGCTTAAGCTCATACTTCTGAAGAGATATTTCAATGTTTTCAAACTTGATTATTTCATCGTCATTCTGGCTTTCGTGAGAATTGCAGCGTCTGAGAACTGCCTTTATACGAACCGCAAGCTCCTTCATATCAAAGGGCTTAACAACGAAATCGTCAGCACCCATTTCAAGACCGAGAACCTTGTCAAACACCTCGCCCTTAGCCGTAACCATGATAATGGGCTTTGATGATACCTCTCTTATTTCTCTGCAAACTGCCCAACCGTCCTTTTTGGGAAGCATAATGTCGAGCAAAACGAGATCGGGCTCATAGAGCTTGAAATAATTTACGCCCTCCACACCGTCATTTGCAACCTTTATTTCATATCCTTCGCTTTCAAAGTGCAAGCGGAGCGCCTCGCAAATATTGAGGTCATCATCAACTATAAGTATTTTTGTTCCTATCATTTTAAATTCCTCCTGTTTATGTGTATGAATATTAATTTCGTTAAATTTTTATCTAAATTCATTATATAACAGTGCAAATATACTGTGGTTACAATTTTGTAAATAAATATACTTCAAAATATTAATTATGTGCAATTTGCTTAAATTCAACTAAAATTGAGAAATCACAAAGGACATTTTATATAAAATCAGAGCTTGTATACTGCCTTTCCGTCGATCACCGTCATAATAACATTTGAATATATATCAAGAGGATCTTTATCAAAAACGACTACATCCGCATCCATTCCCTGCTTTATCATACCGACTCTGTTTTCTATTCCGAGTATTTTTGCGGCATTCACGGTAAGCGCCTTGAGCGCTTGCATATACGGCAAGCCGTGCTTATGAGCAAGCGATGCACACAACGGCAGGTACTGTATCGGCGTTTCAGGGTGATCGGTCGTTATGCTGAACAGTATTCCGTGTTCGTTAAGTATACGCGGATTGTCAAACGAAAGATTTTTAAGCTCGGGCTTGCTTCTGTCCGTCATATTAGGGCCGACTATCGCCTTTGCGTTTTCCTCTGCAAGCTCGTTTGCTATCATATATCCTTCTGTGCAATGCACGAGTGTATAATCAAGCGAAAAGCGCTTTGCAATGCGAATGGCAGTAAAAATATCGTCTGCTCTATGTGCGTGAAAATGTGCAGGGCAAGCGCCTGATACAACGGGACTTAACGTATCGTTTTTGTCATCGTACTCAGGCTCGTCAAAGTTTTCGCTGTCCGATTTATAATTTGCCATAGCATCTGTATATTTTTTCGCTTTTGTAAGTGCTTCACGGATTATAGACGCCGTTGCAAGACGTGTCTGCGGAGTTTCATTTTTTCCCTGATATACGGATTTCGGATTTTCTCCCAGAGCAAATTTCATAGCCGCAGGGGCTTTTACAAGCATATTATCTATACGCCGTCCGAACGTTTTTATTACAACGGACGTGCCGCTTATAGGATTAGCGCTTCCGGGACCGGTGCATACCGTCGTTATTCCGGCCTTATACGCATCGGCAAAACAAGCATCAAATGGATTTATTCCGTCTATTGCGGAAAGCTGCGGGGTCGTCGGTGAAGTTTCCTCATTCAGATCGTCACCCTCAAAGCTGATAGAATCCTCAAGAATACCAAGATGCGTGTGGGCGTCTATCATTCCGGGGATAACCACCCCGCCGTCAGCATCGAATATCTCATCATCCTGCACGGGAGCTTTACCTTCGTAAACACCTTTGATTTTTCCGTTTTCAATAACTATACTGCCGTTTTCGATGATCCGTTCATCATCCATAGTATAAATTTTAGCATTAGTAATAATCATTTTTCCTCACATATTGTTAAAGGCTGTCAACATAATGCGACAGCCCGTTAATAATCATTTTGTAAGATCGTTGTAATATATGATCTCTCCCGGATCGTGGTATCCGAGCTCCTCTTTTGCAACCCTCTTTATGTACTCATCGTCTATTTCGGATGCGTACTCGTCGCGGAGCTTTTCTACTTGTATCTGTTTGTCAGCAACCTGCTGAGCGAGATCATACTGCTTTTCCTTCAATGTGTTTACCTGCATACTCAGATTGAGTATAGTGACAAAAGCAAAGATCAAAAAAACACCGAGTGCAAGCTTTACAAAAACATTTGCACGCAATCTCACTGAAGCCCCACGTCCTTTCTTAAAGATTTGATGATACCTTTTTTTATTGTATTTGAAGCGAAAACAGCATCGAGCATCCTGAATATAAATAAAACCAAGCGTACGACCGGAAATATAATGATGAACCGTATTGCCTTTTGCACAAGCTCAAACAATTTACGCATCAGAAAACTTACGAGTCTGCCAACGGTTATTTTATAAATAATGAACCCAAGAACGCCAAAAAGCATCATAAAAAGCCTGTATTTGCCATTATTCGCACAAAACACAAACACTACGATAATTATAGTATATACTATCGAAAAGAAAAAATCAATAGAAAATTGAAATATTTTTGAAATTATTGTTTTATTTTTTTCACACGGTTGATTTTTGACTTCTTTTTCTTTATATTTATCTATATATAGATCCGCAACTATATATATTGTGTCGAAAAAACTGTAAACAATTCCAACACCGATTCCGACGCATACAGAATACAGCAAAAGCAAAAGCTGCTCTGACGGGGGACTGTAAATAAAATCACTCATTTGAATATACGCGATATAAAGCTTTGCTTTTCTTCCGTCTGCTCAGGATAATAAAATGACACTATTTCCCCGTCGATATGGATATCGCCTCCGTCGCAGTCAAGCTTTGATACGCTGAGAGAATTCCCTTGCACGCAGCATATGCCCATAGTGCTTTTTATTACCACGCTGTTTTCATCAAAGCTGAGAACGCTTACCGCCCCGCCTATTTCAAGATGCTTTCTTCCTTTTAATACTACGTTATGCTCCGTCATAATAACTCCGTTCCCGACACACAGCCGTTTGTTTGCACGATAAAAGATCGGCACACTATACATAATGTATAGTATGCCGATCTTATCGGTTTTAGAATAATATATCAGAATTTTCTTTTAAATATAATTGCGGAGATGGCAGCGCCCAATATCAAAGATACAACTGAGCATACCAAAGCCACCCACAGCGGTATGGGTTTATTGATTCCCGTCACGACGTCAGCCTTAGTATCCGCCGTATTCGTTTCTTCAGCCGTTGACTGAATACTTTCATCCTCGTCAGGCATCGGCGTTGGAATATCCTCTGTCGCGTTATCACTTTCAGTGGTAAGATCGGCAGTATCCTCTACAGGAGCAGAGCTCTCACTGTCCGCGGTATCGCCAATCGTTATGTCAGATGTATCCTCAGGCTGTGTTTGATCGGTATCGGGTTCTTCCGTTTCCGGCTCTGCGGTAGTTTCGCCCTCCGTCTGCTTTGGAATCTTTACGATATTGAACGTGTACGTTTTCTCGCTTCCATCCTCTGCCGTGCAGACCAATTTAACGGATACCTCATCGCCGTCAAGCTCTACCGTTTTTCCTTCGCACGTTGCCTTGTCGTCTCTCGGCGTGGGAGTTAAGGTGATCTGCTCTGTATCGTGCTCAACGTATACCGTATACGTATACGTACGGTGATAAAAATCAACGTCAAGATTACCTGTTGACAGCTCTACATTTGATATATAACAGTCAGAGCTGGGAACGTACGGCTTTTTGCCCATCGTGGCAGTAATTATATAATCCTTAGTCGTTCCGTCCTCGGCGGTAACTGTAAGCCTTATCTTATTGTCACCTTCCTTGAATGACTCGTTTCCGTATATCTTTACCTTTGACTTACTGTCCGTAACGGATGCATTTATAGTGAGGGGATCCGTTCTGTATTCAAAGCTTACCTTGTATTCCGTAACTGACGGTGAAAAGGAAGGTTCAAGCGTCAATCCGTCAACAGAAAGCGAAGAAAGAGTGCAAACAGACGATCTTCTGTCAATTGTAACGTAGCAGCTTTGCTTTCGTGCTTCAAACTCCTCAAACGATTCCGTTGTAACACGGGGAGATGATATCGTTATTTTAACGCTTTCTCCCTTTGCAAGATCAGCATCTGCCTTAAGGGTTATCTGCATGATCTTCGTGTCGCCCTCTATTGCCTTGCCCGTATAATTGCAGAGAAAATATACTTTTCCGTCAGATTTCACGCTTTCGGAATATTCCCAGCCCGAAACGAGACATTTACTTGAAACGTATGAAAGCTGCGAGGAATCAAACTCAATATAGAAATCGGCACCTATAACGTCATATCCGTTCGTATCTATCGTCGCCGTTACAGTAAAATTATCACCCGCCATAACCGATGCATCGCAGGATATATCAATTTCTGATGCCGCAAATACGGAAATGCAGGCAAACGGGACGATAAGCATAACACACAAAATAATTGCAAATATTTTTTTCATCATCAATGTTCCTTTCCTACGATAGTATAATCACCAAGCATATGGGCTTTGAATTGAATAAAATCAACAAGAGATATTTTACCGTCACCGTTTATATCTGCGGCATAGGTATCCTATGAGGCAAATTCAAGCTCGCCCAGCATATACGCCTTCATCATTACGAAATCGACGAGCGATATTTTACCGTCACAGTTTACGTCGCCCGTTACGACGATATGTACTGTATGAATTACCTCAGAGCCGCTGTAAAGCCTTAACTGCGTACCCGTCGTAACGTAATCGTCCGGTGCAAGCTCCTTGTCAGCATCAAATGCTTTTACGTCATTTTTGACGTTGAGAGTATCAAGAACGGTCGAAAGAGTTGTTTTTTCACTCACCTTACTCATAACGTCACTGTCATTTATAACATACGTATCAGACGTTATACGCGCGTATGACACTTTTATACCGTTCGACGTAACGGAGCCCTCAAATCCGTTTTCTGCGGTTATCACAGCAGTTATCGTCTTTCCGCTGTCATCTGATGTAACCGTGTACGTCTGCGAATGCTGACCTCTTATTCTCTCGCCGTCTCTGAACCAGGAAATGCCGTAAGGAAGTCCTGCGGGGGTTATACCGTCAAGCACAAGAGTCAGCGTTTGTCCGAGTCTTCCCTCTCCTGTAAGCACCAAAGAGCCCGAAAGATCTTCTGATGTGACGCTTACGTTGAATTGCAAATTACAGTCCTTATACTGAACGGTTACTTCGTTTTCTCCGTTTTTATCAAGCGCCGCCGTACATGAAAAGCCATCGTCTACAAGCGTTGCTATACCGGAAAATTCTTTATAATTGAGCAAAAGTCCTTCTGTATTCAGTGCTTCGCCGTACGTATACTGCATTTTATCAGGATAACTGCGTACAGTTAATATATCACAGCTCTGCTTATTGACTCCGTATTCAAATGCGTATAAGCCGCCGACGGTTGACAAACGTACTCCGCCGTCAAAAGCCTCAAACGAGACCTTCGTTATATCCGAGCCGTCTATTCTGTAAACAGATGTGACGCCCTTTTCACAGTAAACGTCGCATATAAATTCTTCACTCGTTTGATACTGTCCGAAGCCTATACGGTAAAGCGAAATGCTTTCGTTGTCGAGAGCCGAGCGTGCAAGAGCGAGGTATCCGCCGTATATACGCACTGCGTTGAATGCAAACGACGGAATTCTTTCATACGAAAAAGCTACGCCCGTATTATTTGATGAATAATTAATATATTTAACAAGATATCCGCTTTTTAATGCTGTATCTACCGTATTGTCACCGCAGAACATCTGTGCTTTAGACGACCGTCCGATGACGGATATGTTTCCCGGTGCAAAAATCTTAAGATTGGAGCAGTTATCAAATGCATAGTCTCCTATTCTGTCTATCGAGCACGGTAAAACGATAATAGAAAGATTATCCGAAAGATAAAATGCGTATTCACCGATGCTGACAACGTTCGGTGTAAAAAACACACCGTCAAGACTGCTGGAATAAAAAGCATACGCACCGATAGATGTAACTGTATCGGGAATAGAATATTTTCCGTTTATGCTTGCGGCAAACGCTAAAAGCGTCTTACCTTCTTTATCAAACAAAGCTCCGTCTTTTGATGAAAACGATGCATTTTCATCTGAAACGAAAAATGATCTTAAGCCCGTAAGGTGCGAAAATGCCCCTTTATCAAACGATTTTACGGTTTGGGAAAGCGTTAACGACTCAATTTTCGTGCAAGATATGAAAGCACCGAAGGATATATGCTCAACTCCGCTTTTAAGTGTGAAGTCACCTTTGAAAGAGCAAGGAACTCTTTCAAGCGTTTTTCCGCCGTCTGTATACATTACTCCAAGCTCTGAAGTATATTTACCGCCTTGACATATAAATTCATTCAATGCCTCGCAAAGAGCAAACGCATCGTTATGTATTTCATTCACAGTATCAGGTATACTCACGCTCGTCGTATTGACACACATATAAAATGCGTACTCGCCTATTGATTCTATACCGTCCGGGATTACAGCGTTTCCTGATATTCCGCAGGGATAGAATATAAGAGTCTTTGCATCTTTATCGCACAGCATACCGTTTACAGATGAATAATTCTTATTCTTTGCATCAACGATAAAGCTCTCAATGCCCACACATCCTGCAAAAGCGTTTTTTGCAATCACTTCAATTTCGGAAGGTATAGTTACAGTCTTGAGCGTGGGGCTATACATAAACGCCCCGTCAGCTATCGTATTTACAGTAAGACCGTTTATTTCAGACGGTATAACAATGTCACTCGCTTCACCCTCATAATGCGTAAGCGTTACGTACGAGCCGTTTACCGTATAGTGAATACCGTCATAAACGTTCTTTATTACAGTGACCTTACATTCTGCACTTTTATTCGTATAAGCATCAAATGCAACGATAAACGCACTGCCGCCGTTTATTGCGTATACGTTTCCGTTTTCATCAACGGTCACTACACCTTCGTCGGTACTGTAATACGTAATATCGGATATTGCATCGCTCGGAGATATAACGGCAGAAATATTTTTACTTTCACCGTAAGACATGGTAAGCTCTGTCTGAGGCAATACAACGCTTTGAACAAACGTATGATCATCTGCACTTTCCGCTTTTACAATACAAAATCCGTAATACTCAACGTCGGAATCTGCTTTGATAGATACGTTTACCGTATCTCCGTTTAAAATAAGCGTTTTATTTGCAAGCTCTCCTGCTGTGAAAGATCCGATTCTTTCGCCGTTTTTATCTGAAATAATAATATGATCTCTTCCGCTTTCAACATAAGTCTGAGCGGAAAACGTAACTGCTATCTTCGACGGTGAACCGCTTACCGTATACGAATAGCTTTCAGTACAGTCAGGTCTGTACGGATGATCGCTCTGTAACGGTGCATCATTATCGGAAACGTTGACCTTGAATGATACGGTATACGCTCCGTCAAGCGTTGTCGCCGTAATATCAGCAGTTCCCACAGAAACAGCAAGAAGCTCTCCGTTTTCAATCTTTACTATTTCGGGATCAGACGATACAAGATACGTATACGGAACCTGACAGTCCGAAGGTGTAAGCTTGATATTTGGAGTTATAGCATCTGCAAGGGTTATATTCAAAACGGGATCGTCAACGGCTGCCGACGTTACCTTATTTTCCCCCGTATAAACAGTCTCGACGTAAGGAATACCGCTTGCTTTTGCGTATTTCAAAGCATTCGATGAGCAATACAGAGTTACTCCCGTTCCGATAAACGCATCAGTTTTCACTGCTGCCCCTTGCGGTATAAGGACTGCAGTAAGCCCGTTGCAGCCTGCAAATGCGTATGCACCTATACTTGACGTATCAGATGATAAAACCGCATTTTTTATATTCTTACAGTTCATAAACATACCATTCGGTATGTTTTTTAATGACGTAAGACGTACGCTGCCCGAAAAAGACGAGCAGTTATAAAATGCGTATTCTCCTACGCTTTCAACAGAATCAAGCGAAAAATATTCGAGCTTTGTGCAATCATAAAATGCATAGCTTCCTATTTGCGTAATATTATTATCTGTAAAAACGATATTTTCAAGGTTATGCATACCGTAAAAGGCATGATCTGCGATCTTCGTTACGGTATCCGGCATGGTAAAGCTTTGACAGCTTATATCAAAAAGCCTTATAAGCTCAGTTTTATCACTGTTATAGATAGCACCGTTTTCAGATACAAAGAAAGTATTTTCGTTAAGATCTACACTTTTCAAAGAAACACAGCCGTTAAAGGCAGATCCGCTGATGGATCTTACCGTACTCGGTAAAGATATTTCGTAAACAGAAATACAATCCTTGAACGCTTCGTCTGCGATAGCTGTTACGGGCTTTCCGTCTATCATCGAAGGCACTTCGATCACGTATTCTGCATTTTTATCCCAGCTTGTTATCGTTATACCGTCTGCATCTGCACTGTACTGTATATCAACGGCAAAAACAGTCAACGATGTCAGCAGCATTGATACAGCAAGGAGTACACCGATCATTCTTTTAAGCATATCAAAGCACCTTTCTATAAAATATTTATACTTATAATACATCATATCACAAATAATATCAAATTTCAACACAAAACCCATTAAACAAAAAAATTTCACAATTAGGCTTTTGAAATATCTGATATATGTACATTTAAAAAAGAGAGGTCGTTGGTGAGCCTGCAATAAAGCAATTTTGCAAAGCAAATAAACTACTGATGAAAATACATTTTGATCTTTCTACGCCTATTCAACCAATGGTTTAATTGATTAGAAATATATCTAAACACTCTTGACAAAAAGTGATCAGATGTATATAATATCAGTGTAGTCAACATCAAAAGAAAGGCGGTATACCATAATGGATAAACAAGAAATATTTAACGGATTATGGGTGCTTACAAAGGAAAAGTATAACGCTTGCAAAGCAAATGCAGATACAATAGACAAAAAACATCCTACCGAACGAGGAGCATTACAGTTACAGGCAGGTATTTATAATGTCGCTATTGCGGCGGGGCTTCTATCCGGATCAGATCAGGCAATCGAGCTTATGAGCAAAAGGTTTAAAAATTTAATAAAGCATTTTCCCGATCTGGATAACTTTTATCACACGTTGTCGGATAATCAAAGAGAACTCATGGAGATTTCGCTCTATCCGGAGGTGTTCATGAGAGCCAACTTTTATAATGCTTATAATATTGATATTGAACAAGCTGAAAATGATGGTGATCCACAAAAGATTTTTAAAGCAAGAATTAAAAAAGAAGTGTTAGCGGACATCTTGAATATGTGGCGAGAATTCAGAGTACAAAACGAATTATTTGCTTTCGCATTTGACGAAAAGGTGAAATAAGCTCATGAAATCACAACTTGAACTTTTAAAGCTTCTCGCAAACGAAACACGTCTTGAAATTCTCAACATTCTGTTAAAAGAGGATTCTTACATAGAAAAGATCGCCTGCGAGCTATCTTTAACACCTGCAACGATTTGTTATCACCTCAAAAAGATGGAATCAGCGGGTATGGTAAATTGCTCTCGATCACAGTTTTACATCATCTATTCCTTAAATCGCAAAATATTTGATAAACCGTTATATGAGCTGATAAAAAAAGACGAAGAAATCGTCAATAGCGACGAAAAATATAAAAAAGAAGTCATTTCAAGCTTTTTCAAATACGGACGGCTGACACGGATACCAACGCAGAGAAAAAAGCGGGAGATCGTGCTTTCACAGATACTTGAAAAATTTGATTTCAACAGAGAGTATTCGGAAAAAGAGGTCAACGAGATCATTTTACGCTATCACGAGGATTTTTGCACCGTCAGACGTGAAATGATTGCATTTGGTATGATGACACGTGATCATGAAATATACAAACGAATAAAATGAAAAGTAAAATCTGTATAGGCGAATGTATACTGAATTACAGAAAGCAGCAAGGGCTTACGCAAAGTGAGCTTGGAAAGCTCCTCAAAGTCAGCACGCAAGCTGTATCAAAATGGGAACGAGAGCTTTGTTATCCCGACATCTTTCTGCTTGCCGATATTTCTGATCTCATAGGCGTTTCCATAGACGAAATGATGGGAAGAAAATAGAGCTTTTGCAGCTTCAAGATCGGTGACTTGACAAGAACGCAAATCACAAGTTAAAGGTCTATCTTCGCAATATCGAATATGAGAGTACGAATGTCCCCTCTCCGTCAGCTTTCGCTGCCACCTCTCCCACAGGGCGAGGCTCTGGTTACTCTGCCAAACACCAAACTTCAAA
>JAFYMA010000025.1 GCA_017556845.1 Clostridia bacterium
GGTATATACGAGAAAAAAGGTCAGCATGACACAGCACTCAAATATTACGAAAAATACTGTGAACTTTCAGAGGCTTTAGCGCGTGAAACGAAAACGGTGCAGGCGTATGAAGACCTTGCCTTATCGTACTTCAAATTAGCAACGGTGAAAGAGCCGTACAATACAGATCTTCTCAAACAAGCGTACGATATATATTGCCGTCTGTGTGATGCCTGTCCCGGTGTGCAAAGGTATGAAAACAATCGAGACGCAATGAAACGTTTATTTAGTGAATAAAAAAACAGCCGACGGCAATTTGGTTTGCCGTCGGCTCGTTCGTTTAATCGGATATAAAATCTTTAAGTGACTGTATCTGTGCTTTTACACATTCGGGGGCAGGGCCGCCTGCGGAGCGTCTGTCCGATACGCACGTTGAAAGGTCAAGCGCGGTGTAAACGTCATTTTCAAATACGGGGGAGAATTCCTTGTATTCATCGAGCGTCAGGGAATTGAGCGTTTTGCCGTTTTCAATACAGTAGCCGACAAGTCCGCCCGTTATCTTATACGCATCTCTGAACGGTATTCCTCTTTTTGCAAGATAGTCAGCACAGTCCGTAGCGTTGATATATCCGCCCTCTGCCGCCTTGTGCATTACAGCGGGCTTTACAGTTGATGTATCAAGCATCTTCGTGAATATCGAAATGCACATTGACGTATTGTCAATAGCATCAAATACCGCTTCCTTATCCTCCTGCATATCCTTGTTATACGCCAAAGGCAAGCCCTTCATCATTACTAAAAGCGTGTTGAGGTCGCCGTACACCCTTGCACATTTTCCACGTGTAAGCTCTGCAATATCGGGGTTTTTCTTCTGCGGCATTATTGATGAGCCCGTGGAATACGCATCGTCAAGCTCAATGAACGAAAACTCTGCTGAGCACCACATTATCATTTCCTCGGAAAATCTTGAAAGATGCATCATAATGAGCGACAGCGCAAAGCACAGCTCGATAACAAAATCTCTGTCGGACACGCTGTCCATACTGTTTTCCGTTATTGAGAAAAATCCCAACTCGTCTGCAACGAGCTGTCTGTTCGTAGGATACGTCGTTCCCGCAACCGCACATGCACCCAAGGGCATAATATTTATTCTTTTATATGCATCACGCAATCTTTCAATATCACGTCTGAACATCTGGCCGTACGCCATAAGGTGATGGCCGAACGTCACGGGCTGTGCTCTTTGCAAATGCGTGTACGACGGCATTACCGTGTTTACGTTTTCCTCAGCCTTATTGCAGATAACGGTCAAAAGCTCCTTTAACAGTATCTGAATCTCCTCTGCCGAGCGTCTTAAATAAAGTCTTATATCAAGTGCGACCTGATCGTTTCTTGAGCGTGCCGTATGCAGCTTTTTGCCGACGTCGCCTATACGCTGAGTCAGTATCTGCTCAACGTACATATGAATATCCTCAGCATCTGAATCGAAGCTAAGAGCACCCGATTCAAAATCGTCAAGAATACCCTTCAAGCCCTGTATTATCTTTTCACCGTCGTCTTCTCCGATTATACCGCATTTTGCGAGCATTCCTGCGTGCGCTATGCTTCCTGTTATATCATCCTTATACATTCTGCAGTCAAAGGGCAGAGAGGAGTTGAAATCGTTTACCTCCGAAGCAAGCTCTTTTTTAAAGCGGCCTTCCCACATTTTCATATCAATAGTATCCTTTCGTTGCGTATAAATACGCTGTTATCCGTTTATTTTGTGCTTATGTACTTTGAGTATTTGAGAATATACTGCATACCCGAAACAACGGTCAGTATTACCGTTATTACCAAAAGCACGTAGTCGATTATATGATTTGCTTTGATAAAGCAATCGGGTATTATTGCATCGGAAACGAGCAGATATATTATACAGATGCTCTGAAACACTGTCTTTATCTTTCCGAGCATTGCTGCGGCAATTACAACGCCGTCAGCATTTTTGGCAACGAGTCTTATAGACGTTACTGCCAATTCTCTGAATATAATAACGGCAAGTGACAAGGAAAGCCACATTTTCATATCGTTGAATTTGTCAACGTTACTGCCGATCATTGCGCAAAGCGTACCGAAAACGAGAAATTTGTCTGCAAGCGGATCAAGAAACTTTCCGAAATCCGTTACAAGATTATACTTTCTGGCGATCTTTCCGTCTGCCATATCGGTAAGCGTAGCTATAAGAAATATTGCCGCACCGGTAAATAAATGCCATACTCCGTCAATCGGCAAAAGTATAAATACCATTACCAAGGGTATCATAACGATCCTCAGAATCGTCAGCTTATTCGGTAAATTCATATTCTTTGTTTCAACCTCACTTGATAGATTCTCCGATGAGGTCATATCCCTCAAAATCGGTTATTTTTACTTTTACATAGTCACCCTGCTTGTACTTTGTCTTGTCTCCGTCTATATCGAAAAATACACAGCAGTCAACGTCAGGAGCATCGGCAAAGCTTCTGCCAACGTATGCGCCTGCCGCGGCATCGTACTCGTCAACGAGAATGTCAAGCACCTTGCCTACCTGCTTTTCACAGTAGCGCTGTGCTATTTCTGCCTGCAGTGTCATTACGGAATCAAGCCTCTCGTCCTTTATCTCCTCGTCTATCTGATCTTCAAAATCGTAAGCAGGGGTATCCTCTTCTCTTGAATACGTGAATGCACCCAAACGCTCAAATTCCGTTTCCTTGACAAAGGAAAGTAATTCGTCAAATTCCTCTTGCGTTTCACCCGGAAATCCTACTATAACCGTGGTTCTGATCACGATCTGCGGTACTTCATCTCTCAGACGCTTTATTGCATCTTTAATTACAGCGCTTCCGCCGTGGCGGTTCATAGCACCAAGCACCCTGTCATTTATATGCTGGATCGGCAGATCTATGTATTTAAGCACTCTTGGGTTGTTTTTTATTTCCTGAACAAGCTCGTCTGTGATCTTGTCAGGGTAGCAGTATAAAAGCCTTATATGAGGTATAGACGTCTTTTCGCATATAGCGCGTATGAGCTTTACAAGAGAATACTCCCCGTACAGATCGACACCGTAGCGCGTCGTATCCTGCGCTATCAGCGACAGCTCCTTAGTTCCGTCCTTGTCAAATAAGATCGCTTCTTGAACTATATCCTCGATCGGTCTTGATCTGAATTTTCCTCGGATAAGCGGTATAGCACAGTATGTACATCTGTTGTCACAGCCCTCGGCAATTTTAATATATGCCGAATGAGTGGGTGTTATAACCATTCTGTCACCGCCTAAAGCAGAGGTGTTTTTGTCTTCAAATGACGTGCATTTTTCGCCCTTTAAGGCTCTTTCGACAACGTCGCAGATGTTGTTTATGCTTCCTACGCCGACTACTGCGTCGACCTCGGGAAGCTGCTGAAGTATCTGCTCACGGTATCTTTCTGCAAGACAGCCCGTAACGATTATCTTTTTCAGCTTTCTGTGTTCCTTAAGCCACGCAATGTCGAGTATATTGTCGATGGCTTCTTTTTTTGCACTTTCAATAAATGCACATGTGTTTATAATTATTACGTCAGCTTCTATTTCTTCTGACGTTATTTCGTATCCCGCCTTGTCGAGCAAGCCGAGCATTACCTCTGTATCTACTTGGTTTTTACTGCATCCGAGAGATACAAATCCAATTTTTATCATGGCAAGTCCTCATTTATCAGATTATCAAATAATAATAACTCATAAAATATTAAAAAATATACTCGTATTTTGAAATAAAACCTAAAACATGTTTAATATATGGCATGGCAATACTTGACAAAATATCAAATTAAATGATATAATATATCAAAAGTTTTTTTAAAAATGAGTTTTTTATGAAAATCAAGCTACATCCGCTCAGAATATTTGAAAAACGCCATCTGGTACTTTTCTCTGCAATATCAGTGTCGTTGCTGCTCATATCGTATTTTATTCCGATGACAGTAAAGGTGCTGCTTATTGCATTATGTGCGGTATCTGCAGTATACTTTGCTTTAAGCAAAAGGGAATTCAATTTTTTGGATAAGGAAAGTAAATATCACACCGTTACGCTCTCCGTGATGATAGGTGCGATACTGCTTTCATCATTCGTATCATACGATATTGCAGGTATTAGGGCGCAGGAGTATACAGGTGAGCATAGAAGAATTACCGCATACGCTTTGCCAAGCTCAGAAAATACAGTAAGAATAACTGAAATAGACGGTATTCCCGTTTCGTTCGATGCTGTTTTTTACGGCTCTGAGCTTCCAGAAAAGTACGAAATGTTCAGTTGTATTGGTGAGATAAATCTGATAAGATCAGAAAAGGTATCAGATTCAGTGTACTATATCGGGGATAATATACTGTTATCCGTATATTCGGAATCCGTTACCAAAACGGACAAACGGGTAATAAACGTTTTTTCAAAAATGTATGAGCTTAATCATGCGGCGCGAAATATTGTATATAAGTATTGCGGGGAAAATGCAGGACTCATATCTGCATTGTTTTTGGGAAATAAAGCCGATGTTCCCGAAAATATCAAAAGTGATTTTTCGCACACGGGCGTGTCGCATATAACGGCGATAAGCGGACTGCACATAATGGTTGCTATCGCTTTTGCGGGATGGTTTCTTAAGAAGATCATACCGCACGTATTCGTTCGCATCGTGATCCTCGATCTTATCGTTGTATTTTATTCTTTGCTCGTCGGCAGCGGTTATTCTGTTATAAGGGCGATGATAATGTATACGGTAACGGTTTTGGCGGTGCTTACAGGAGAAAAAAGCGATACTGTAACGTCCCTGTTCACTGCATTGTATTTGATATGCATTATACAGCCGTACGCTATTTTTGATATATCGTTGCAATTGTCATTTGCCGCAACGCTCGGAATAGCAGTGTTCGGATTGCCTGCAAGCGAATGTATTTCAAAAGCAACCGAAAAAACAGCTCAAAAAGGACCGATATTAAAAAAGTTATTTGCCGGAATAAATAACGTGTCAACCTCGTTGACACTGTCGGTCTGTGCCGTTTTTGCAACACTGCCGTTTTGCTATCTGTATTTTGGAAGAATGTCGCTTTTAAGTCCATTGGTCACGTTGCTTGTTATGCCGTTTATTACAGTCTTATTGTATGCTGCTCCGTTTTTAATGATGTTTGCGGGCTTTGAACCGGTTGCACAGCTTTTCGGTCAGGTGTGCAATACGTGTGCTGAAATTGCGGTTATAATAATTTCTTTTTTCAGAGAAAACGCAAATTTTGAAATTTCGTTTTCATATCCGTTTTCATTGGCAATATTCGTTATTACGGCTGTTGCTTTTATTGCGCTCATAATAAAGGGGGTAAACAAAAAGCGCGTATATGCTATCGTCTGTCTTTGCTCGGTGATAGCATATTCATCCTCTATGCTTGTATTTGCAATGCATAACGATGACCGATATAAAATAGCTTTTACAAGCTACAGCGGTGATGTTCTGTGCAGAATAGAGGATAATAAGGCTTACGCAGTCGATATTTCAAACGGATACGGACGTGCGTACACATCACTGTTCAGTATGCTTGAAGAACAGGGAATAATAAAGCTGAAGTGCCTTATACTTACACATTGCAGTGAAGAGCATATAGAGCTTATAAGGAAGATCGACAGTAATTTCGGCGTTGATACGGTAGTTTATCCGTCAAAAAGCAGATATTCCGCTGCGGTTGGGGCGGCGGTCGAGCAGATAGGAGCTGACAAGGTAGAATATGAAATAAAAGACGGTTATTCTTATGAAGGCTTCTACATAGAGCCTACGCACTATATCTCACATGGAGAGGGGTATAATATAACAACGAAAAATGCAGTGTACTTCTCGGGCTCGCGTGCAGATGAAAAATCGCTTGAATTGATAAAAGATGACAGCATTGTATTTTACGGATGCTACAGTGAAATATCTCAAATGGCTTTCACTCCGATATACGGTGTTGAAAAGGCGGTTGTGAGCGAAAAAATAAGAAAAAATCTGTTTTTTGAAAGGGAATATGAAGACTATTTCAAACAAGTAAACGTTCTTGAATACGACGGTGCAGTAATGGTCGAAATAGGAAATGAGGAAGAATAATGCAGGGGTATAATTTAATTGCGGTGTATAATAAAAACGCTGACAGAATACTGATGTGCGTGAGAAAAAAAGATCCGTATAAGGGACTGTCGAATCTCGTAGGAGGTAAGATCGAAAAGGATGAGGAAAGTGAGATGGCGGCGTACAGAGAGCTTTTTGAAGAAACGAGTATAACACGTAAGGATATTAAGCTGCATAGACTGATGGATTTTTCATATCCGTTTGACGATTGCTACGTTGAGGTATATGCAGGACGGCTAAATAAAGATGTGCAGGTTAGCGGCGATGAAAATGATCTTTATTGGTCAACGCTCGAATGTGATTTTTTTGATATGAGCAAA
>JAFYMA010000249.1 GCA_017556845.1 Clostridia bacterium
GACCCTTGGACGCTTGAGCTTGTAGAAAAGATCATCTCAGCTAAGCAGGTAAAGGGCAAATGCAATATAATTCCCGTTAAGGTAAACGAGGTCCTCGGTCAGATCCTTTCGCAATTCTGCCTTATGCCTGAGCTTAATTCCGCTTACAGTGAGCTGTTTTCGAGCAAGGGTGCGGAATTTCACTCCGAAAAGTATAAGGATGAGGATGAGATCTCCTTTGCAAACAATTACTTTAAGGAGCATAATCATGCTTTGCCTATCACCGTTATGAAAAACGGAGACGAGCACTTTGCCTTTTACGTAGCAGACAACGATAAGGACGTACATAAAAAATCTGCCGTTTCCAAAACGGATTATTCCGTA
The DNA here is from genome assembly GCA_017556845.1 of Clostridia bacterium. Classification (GTDB taxonomy): domain Bacteria; phylum Bacillota; class Clostridia; order Oscillospirales; family CAG-272; genus RGIG7213. The sequence continues at coordinate 364 of JAFYMA010000249.1, forward strand.
TCACTTAATAAGAATTACCGTATGGAACGGAAAAACGTAATAATACTCGGCCATAACAGTAAATGTAAACACATTATGGCAGGCTTCCAGGCTTTTATCAACGAGTGGAGTATGATGAACGAGGAGATAGTCAGAATAGTAGTTATAGACGATAAGAACAGTCTTGAAAGACAAAATCACTATAAGGATTATCCGTTTGTCATAAAGACGGTCGAGGCGGATATTTACGATAAAGATCTTATATGCTCAACGATAAACGATTTCGTATCGGAAAACGAAGAGGACACAAGCGTTCTTATTCTTTCAGACGATTCAGCATTGAACGATAACATAGACGCAAATGCGCTCGCAAATCTTGTGTACGTGCGTGATATAATAGCAAACAAAATAAAGGAAGACCCTGATTTTGACGTTGAGAGCATCGACGTTATCGTCGAGATCATTGATCCTAAGCACCACGATATAGTCAACAGCTACAGTGTCAACAACGTCGTTATAAGTAACCGATATATCAGTAAAATGATAACGCAGATCAGTGAATTCGAAGCCTTGTTCGATTTCTACAACGATATTCTCTCTTACGACGAGGAAATATCCGAGGAATACAGCAGCAAAGAGATCTACATCAAGAAGGCCAAGGACTATTTTGACGTCATTCCCGAGGAAACGACAGCAGATCAGCTCGTTCGTGCAATTTACAACGCTTCAATTAATAAAGACAAAATGGGCTTTGTAAACCCGACGATAGCATTGGGATATGTAAAGCCGGGTGAAAAGGTAAAAATATTCAGCTCGGACACAAGTCAGATAAAGGTAAAGTTAGAAGAACACGATAAGCTGGTGCTCTTCAGCGCACACTAAAAAACAATAAGCCTTGCGTATACAAGGATTGAGATGATACAGTATATAGCGGGCGGTGTCGGTACGACGGTATTTACAGTTTCGGGCGTTATGTTGCCGTATGTGCGTGCGAATTGTTCGTTCATAAGCGTAAAAATATACAACAGAATAAAACGGTGCGCAAGCGGTCCAAGCTTGCGCACCGTTTATTATATACTTGTGTGATATTAAAATGTTTTATCACGAGTCAAAAATACAGATCGGTTATAAAATGCATACGCTATACAGACGGCCAGCAGATAAGGTTTCGTGCTTTTCTTCTGTAAACAGTTATCAGCCTTCAGCGGCTATCAATATAGCTCTGCACGGTGCTCCGTCTGCTCCCGACAGATCGAGCGGTGCGGCATTTAAAAAATATACGCCCTCCTGCACGTCTGATAAGCGTATCCCTTCAAGCAGGACAACATCCGCACCCAAAAGAATCTGATGCACCTTCATAGGTGCATTTTCAGGGCCGACGGTCTGTGATTCGTTACCGAAAAGCAATATTTGCGAGCTTGCAAATACTTCTGCCGCCTGCTCTGACAGCTCGGCATTTCCCTTTATAAGAATTCTTCTTTCCGCTTCCCTGCTGTGTTTTTTCGCTTTTTCGATGATCTTCAATGCATCCTCAGCAAGAACCGCTCCGCTATGCTCTGCAACGTAAGCCATACCGACAAATGCTTCCAATGATACAGCATCTACGGTTTTTCCGTCTTTGATAAAATGAAACGGAGCATCTATATGCGTGCCGTTATGAGCGCACATACTGAATTGCGTAAGGTTATAAAGATCTCCGTTTTCCATAGAAGAAAGCACCGTTTTTTCAGGTGAAGGATCGCCGGGATATACTTTACATCCAAAAACCTCTTGAGAAATATCGTATATTTTCATTGACTGTTCTCCTTTTTGAACTATGATATATCATTTATTGAAATATCCTGCGATCTGTACCATTCTTTTTTCCTGCTTTACCGAGAACGGACAGCGGCTCTCACAATGGCCGCAACGTAAGCACGCTTCTGCATTGACCGACAGCTTCGTATAGTGATTTGCCGCTATCGTATCGCCTGCTAACGCAAGATCATAATATTTATTCACAAGACCTATGTCTATTCCGGCATGACACGGCTGACAGTGATTGCAGTACACGCACGTGCCCGTTACAGTATCAGCAGTAAACGTTCCGATTATCGAATAATCCTTTTCTTCCCTGCTTGCTGAAAGAAATTTCAAAAGCGTATCAAGATGCTCCATCGTCTGAACGCCCGGAACGGCGGTAAGTACGCCCGGTCGGTCGATAGCGTACTGCAGGCACTGACTGTGCGTCAGTGCAACGCCGAAAGGCGAATGATCGTCTGACAAAAGCTGACCTGCAAAAAACGGCTTCATAACTGAAATACCGACACCCTCACGCTCACAGCGTTTAAAAAGCTCAAACCGTTCATTCACAGAGCCTATGCCGTATTCATCACCCTTTTCAAAATCGTAAGCGGGATTTATCGAGAACATCATCATATCAATAACGCCCGTGTCAATAATTCGGTTTGCAACGCTCGGTGTATGCGAGGAAAAGCCGATGTGACGGACGGTTCCCTGCTTTTTAAGCTCCTTAAGATAATCAAAAACGCCTATTTTACACAGCACGTCAAAATCCTCGTCACTGTCAACGCAATGCAGAAAACCGAAGTCAACGTAGTCAGTTCCAAGCTGCTCAAGCTCCCATAAAAACGTATTTTTTATA
>JAFYMA010000250.1 GCA_017556845.1 Clostridia bacterium
CGTGTAAGAAAGGAGATTTGCTGTGCTTACGTTTTTAATGCAGAATATTTCAACGGTGATCGTTTCGCTTTTGCTTATATGCATAGTGACTCTCATCATCGTCGGAATGGTAAAGGATAAGAAAAAAGGGAAGTGTTCATTCTCGTGCGCAGGCTGTTCAGGCTGCGGTAACGGACACAGCTGTAATAAAAACACTTGATAATTGATAAAGGACTGCAGAAAGTTCTCCTCTGCGGTCCTTTTGCCTTGTAAAAAACATCCGCTGTGAGTAGCTTGCCCATAGCGGATATTTTTTATTATTCATATATTATAACGAAATCGTAGATATCCTGACCGCCGTCCATGAGGATGACCTCTGTATCCTCGCAAAGCTCCTCCAGCTTTTCTTCGAGAAGCTCGGCTTCCTCCTTTGTCGCATCCTTTCCTCTTATTACGATTATAATATCACGTTCATCTGCGTTTAGTGATTTCGACATTTTAACCGCTGCGGTAACCTTATCGGTTTCCGCTGAAAGAATATTGTGGCCTTCAATTCCGATGTAATCGTTCGTGTGTACCTCGATGCCGTTCATGTTGGCATCTCTTACAGCCTTGCTTACCATACCCGTGGAAACGTCGCTCATTGCTTCGCGAAGACCGTCCATAACCGTGTCTGTATCGTCTGACGAAAGATCTATCATACCGAGGGCGGCGTAGCCGTGTCCGATTGTTTTACATTCAAGTACCTTGACCTCAGCGTCCTTGTAAAGCTCTGCAGCCTGCTGTGCGGCGAGAATAACGTTTCCGTTATTTGGGAAAACGATTATCGTACGTGCGTTGACATTTTTGAATGCATTCAGGAAATCCTCCGCAGAGGGATTCATGGACTGACCGCCTTCAACGATATAATCAGCACCGAGAGATCTGAAAGCATTTTTTATTCCGTCGCCCGTTGCAACCGCAACTATGCCGAAGCGCTTGGGCGGAAGCTTGATCTTTTGAGATTGCTCCTTTTCCTGAGCTTCCTTTTCAACGGCACCCGTGTTGTGCTGCAAGGACATATTTTCGATCTTGACTGTCAGAAATTCACCGAACTTGCGGCAGAATTCAAGAACAAGGCCGGGGTGAAGAGTGTGAACGTGAGCCTTTACGATAGAGTCTGTTTTAAATATAACGACAGAGTCGCCCTGGGTGTTAAGATAATCCTTTATAACCGTTTCGTCAAAGCCTTCGGGGTTTACCTTGCTTTTTTGAAGACGGAGCAAAAACTCCGTGCAGTAGCCGTATTCCATGACGTCATTTTCTGTGAATGAATCAAAGGAGATATCGGGCGTTTTTGCATTTGATGCATTTGCTTCTGAAAGGATGCTGTATTTTTCACCTCTTATAGCCTTCATCATTCCGTCGGCTATATACAAAAGACCCGCACCGCCGCTGTCAACAACTCCCGCTTCCTTGAGAACGGGAAGCTTTTCGGGCGTACGCTCCAAAGAAGCCTTGAGTTCCTTTGCAAAAACGATCCAGAATTCTTCAAGCGACGTGTCCTTGTCAAGACGAGCTGATGCTCTTACTGTTGCTTCGCGGCACACAGTAAGTATTGTTCCTTCTATGGGCTTTACGACTGCAGAGTAAGCCTGACGGACGCCTTCCATAAGAGCGTCTGCAAATCCTCTTGCGTCTGTTGCCTTCTTTTTATCAAAGCCGTGTGCTATTCCTTCGAAGAATTTCGAAAGGATAACACCCGAATTTCCTCTTGCGGAAAGAAGCATTCCCTTTGCGGCAACGCCTGCTATCGTAAAAAGATATGATTTTTCAATGTCGCCGTCAAAGCTGTTGAGGGCAGTAACACCGCCTCTTATAGTCATACACATATTTTCTCCCGTGTCGCCGTCGGGAACGGGGAAAACGTTAAGATCGTTAACTATTCCTGCATTAGTGCGGAGATTTTCGTAACCGCCTCTTACCATATTTGCATAAAGCTCGGCTGTAAGCTGTAACTTTGCCATAGGATACACCGTACCTTTCTGTAAGGAATTTTTTTATAATGCTTGACTTTTTATATTCCTTTATATTATAATGTACTCGTCAAGAACAAACAAAGACCGATTATGTAAAAAATCTTAAGTTTTTGTTCATAATGTTAATACCCGAAACTGTTAAAAGGTTTCAGGCATCCTTAAAAAAAGAAAGGATTTTTATAAAATGAGCTTCAAGGATGAATTTTTGGCGATATACGATCAACATATAAAGCGTGAAGGCGCAGACAAGATGCTGGAGTATCTCATGAAATCGGATTTTTTCACTGCGCCGGCAAGCACCCGCTTTCACCTATCAAGACAAGGCGGTCTGTGTGAGCACAGCGTGAACGTATATAAATGTCTTTCCGATTATATGAGCCGTCCGAGAGTCAAGGAAGTGTACGGACTTGAATACAGTGAGGAGTCGATAGCGATAGTCTCTCTTTTGCACGACGTTTGCAAAATAAACTGCTATACGCAAAGCTTCCGTAACGTCAAAGACGAAAACGGAGTGTGGCAAAAGGTACCTTGCTATGAATTTGCCGATAAATTGCCGTACGGACACGGTGAAAAATCCGTATACATAATCAACGGATATATGCGTCTTACAAGGGAAGAAGCGTTTGCGATACGCTATCATATGGGATTTTCGGGTACGGACGATGTTCGTAACGTGGGAAGCGCTTATGAAATGTTTCCGCTTGCGCCCGCACTCAGCTTTGCTGATATGGAAGCCACATATTATATGGAAAAAGATACGTGATTCAAAGAAATGTTTTTCGGAAAAATGCCGAAAAACATTTTTTTTGAAAAAATTCAAAAAAACTATTGACAAATCGAAATTTATAGTGTATAATCAAACCATACCAAAAAGGTGTTGATTAGAGAGGTGCGTATGAGGATAACTCAGGAGGCAGATTATGCGTTACGTATAACAAGCCTGCTCTCCGGCAGAGATTCCCCTATAGGAGCGCCGGAGCTTGCAGAAAAGGTCAAGGTTCCCCCGAGATTTGCCATGAAGCTGTTACGTAAGCTGTCACTGCAGGGGCTTGTAAAGTCCACACGCGGTGCATCCGGCGGATACAGTCTGGCGGTTTCTGCAGATCAGTTGACTGTCAGGCAAGTTATAGAAGCGATAGACGGTAAAATTGAAATTTCAAAATGCCTGTCCGATTGTCATACATGCTTAAACAATCCGGATAAAAGCGTATGCAGATTTCACAACGTCTTTGCTTATCTTAACGAGGAGCTTACATCAAGGCTTGATATGCTCTCAATAGCGCAAATGACTGATAAAGAGTTGTCGATAGAACATCTCATTGGAATATTAAATAAAGAAAATTAATTTTTTGGAGGATTTTTATTATGAAACAGTACAGATGCAAGGTATGCGGAGAGATCATCACATCGGATTCCATTCCCGAAATGTGCCCTCGTTGCAAGGTTAAGGGTGATGACAGATTTGAAGAGGTAAGAGACGATAAGCTTACTTGGGCAGCAGAGCACGTAGTAGGTATCGCAAAGGACGTTCCCGAGGAGATCAAGGAC
>JAFYMA010000251.1 GCA_017556845.1 Clostridia bacterium
ACATATTCGATGGAGAAGGTCCACCCTCTTGTGTGCGTAAGCGACAGGGCGACCTCCTGGATGGCGGGAACTCCACCGTCCTTTTCGTATATAGGATGATATGACCGCATATACGGCAAGGCGTATACTCTGTCAAGCTCCTGCCTTGTGAGCGGAGGCATAGGCGGATTTACAACGAGCATCTTGCCGTCGTAATACTCAGTCACAGCCTTTCCGTGTATATGATCGCACTGAGCATACTGCTCACCGTAAGCCTTGGCATAAAGAGCCTTATCCGTTTTCAGATCGTCATACGAATATCCCTTGACAAAATCAAAATGTATCTTGTCAGACTCGTCAGTAAGATATGCTGTACCCCTTACGTCGTGTATTTTTTTGATAGGAACTCCGTTTTTCAAAAGCTTGGCTATGCGTAAAAGTATATTTTCGCCCATTCCGTACGTAAGTATATCCGCACGGCTGTCCACGAGTATGCTTCGCCTTACCTTGTTATCCCAATAATCGTAATGTGCAAAGCGGCGGAGCGAGGCTTCAAGACCGCCGATTATGATCGGAACGTCTCCGTACGCTTCTCTTATGCGGTTGCAGTAAACGATAACTGCTCTGTCAGGTCTTTTGCCTGCCTTGCCGCCGGGGGAATAATAGTCCGTGGAGCGTTTCTTTTTCGATGCGGTATAGTGTGCGACCATAGAATCAATGTTTCCCGCACTGACGAGAAATCCAAGGTTGGGTCTGCCGTATTCCTTGAACGCATCGCAGCTTTTGTAATCCGGCTGCGGAAGCATTGCCACAGTAAATCCCGCAGCCTGCAGAACGCGGCTTATTATCGCCGCACCGAACGACGGATGATCCACGTACGCATCTCCGCAAACGTATACGAAATCGGGATTGCTCCAGCCGAGAGAGTCCGCTTCTTCTTTATTTATCGGTAAAAAGCCGTTATTTTCATTACTCATTTTTCCGTTTTCCCAAAAATAATAAAATGTTTATCGTGACTATCTTGATTTTATATCAATTTTCGGTTATTATTATATAACATTTTTCGTATCATTTCAAGTCCCGTTACGAAAAAACAAAAAAGAAAGGTTTAGCGTTATGAATATCACCCTTATCGGTATGCCCGGATCGGGTAAAAGCACCGTCGGTGTATTGCTTGCAAAAACTTTAGTTTACGATTTCGTTGATACCGATATTCTCATACAAAAAAAATCAGGTATATCCCTCTGCGGTCTTATAGAGCTTGAGGGTACTGACGGATTTATCAGAACGGAAAACAGCGTTATATCATCGGTCAAAGCAAAAAACACCGTTATAGCAACTGGCGGCAGCGCAGTATACGGCAAGGAGGCTATGGAGCATTTGAGGAATATATCCACAGTCGTATATCTGACCGTACCGCTGAAAGAGCTTTCCGACAGGATAAAGAATATAAAAACACGCGGAATAGTTATGCAAAACGGGCAATCGCTTTCAGACGTTTTTGCAGAACGGTCTGCGCTTTACGAAAAGTACGCTCATATAACGGTGAACTGCAGTTCGCTAAGTGCTGAGGAATGTGTTTGCGAAATAATAAACGCCGTAAATAAATATACGGAGGGGAAAGCTGATGATGAAGAATAAAAAAAGCATCCGAGCTACAGCAAAACGAATTCCGGCAATACTTCTTTTATCGGTTTTCATATTTCTTTTATCCTGCTCAGACAGTGGGCAGACACAAAACCGTGAAAGCGAAAATGTTCTGAGCTCAGCGGATCACGCATTCGACAAGGATCATTTTTCGTATTTCGTATACGATATGTTTTCAAACATTTACAACACGTACAAAAGCCAGAACTGTCTTGAGCAGTCGGGCATTGACATAACAAAGCCGCTTTCAGATCAAAAATTCTGGTCGTCGGATAAAACATGGCACGATTATATGATCGGTTATTCAATAGATAAGCTCGGTCAGTGTCTTGTTTTGTGCCAAGCGGCATCGGAAAACGGATATACGCTTCCAAAAAGCGACGTTGACGAAATAGAAAAAAACGTTTCGGCACTTGCATCTTATATGGAAAAGGAAAACGTAACGTCAGCTGAGCTTTTCAAAAGTCCGTCCGTAACGCTCGATCACATAAGATACGTTCTGACGATGCAGAAAACGGCAAGCAATTACTCGCAGATCATTATCGACTCATTTGAATACACCGACAGCGATTATCAAAAATATTTTACGGATAACAAAGAGACAAACGAATATACGGACGGCGACTATGATTCAGCCTGCGTGTATATTCTGTCCGTGTCAAAGGGCGATTTTAAAAACGAAAACGATTGGGAAAACGCAGTAAGCACCGTAGAAAACGCACTTGCGTCCGTCGGCAGAGACAGTGAAAGCTTTCTTGCCATAGCAGACGCACACAGCGATCTGCATATAAGTAAAAGCGGGCTTCGCACCGATCTTATAAAAGGCAATATCAAGGAAATACTGAATATAGACGACTTTGATAACTGGGCGTTTATACCTCAGCGTAAATCAGGTGACGTTGGCAGCTTTACAGATGCAGACGGAGATCTTTACGCAGCGTTTTATTACGACGGAAAGGGTAAAAAAGCATTCGTCGTTCAGGCAGATCCGGATATGAGGAGCCGTGATTATATATCGGAATACCAAAAGCTTGAGCAGAAATTTCCCGTTTCGGTATTTTTGGATAATATAAGCGGAATCGACTGAAGATAAGCATAAAAGCGCTTTTTCAGAGCAGTTTGTTTGCAAATTCGCGTTATTATTTACATTATGTTCATCATTGAACGTAGGTTTTTATTGACAAACGATAAAAAGGCGTGTATAATGGAATTGATATGATGTCGCTTGCCGACTATTGGCGCCATCTATAAAAAATATGTCGGAGAATAGGATATAAAATGGATACAGCAAGAGTTGATCAACTTAAAAAAATTGCAAACGGTGTCCGCAAGGATATAGTAACTCAGGTGTACTCAGCAAGTTCAGGTCATCCGGGCGGTTCACTTTCTATAGCAGACGTGCTTACGTATCTTTATTTTGAAAAAATGAATGTAAAGGCAGATGATCCCAAGTGGGAAGACAGAGACAGATTCGTTCTTTCCAAGGGTCACGCTTCTCCTGCACTTTACGCAGTTCTTGCCGCAAAGGGATTTTTCCCTAAGGAAGAGCTTGTAAAATTCCGCAACATAGAAAGCTTTTTACAAGGTCACCCCGATATGAAGCACACCCCCGGCGTAGATATGTCCTCAGGTTCGTTGGGTATGGGCATTTCCGCTGCATGCGGTATGGCTTTGGGCGCAAAGCATCAGGGCAAAGCATACAGAGTTTATTCAATTCTCGGTGACGGTGAGATAGCAGAAGGTCAGGTTTGGGAAGCGGCGATGTTCTCCGCCCATTACAAGCTCGACAATCTGTGCGTCTTCGTGGACAGAAACGGTCTTCAGATAGACGGTGAAACGAAAAAGGTAATGAATTCCGATCCTCTTGACGAAAAATTTGCCGCTTTCGGCTGGAACGTTCAGGTGATAAACGGCCACGATTTTGATCAAATAGATAAGGCGATCGCCAACGCAGAAGCCTGCAAGGGCAAGCCCTCCGTGATAATAATGGACACTGTCAAGGGCAAGGGCGTTTCCTTTATGGAAAACAACGCAGGCTGGCACGGTGCTGCCCCCAACGCAGAGCAATACGCACAGGCAATGGCAGACCTTGCCGCAAACGATTAAGGAGGATAAGGAAATGGCAGATAAGATAGCTACAAGAGAAGCTTACGGCGCCGCTCTTGCTGAATTCGGCGCAAAATATGAAAATCTCGTCGTTCTCGACGCCGATCTGGCGGGAGCAACGAAAACAGGCGTATTCGCCAAGGCATTTCCCGAAAGATTTTTTGATTGCGGTATAGCTGAGGGTGATATGGTCACGGTTGCCGCAGGTCTTTCTACAACGGGACTTATTCCGTTTGCATCTTCCTTTGCAATGTTTCTGGCAGGCAGAGCATTCGAGCAGATAAGAAACTCCGTAGGTTACCCCCACCTCAACGTAAAGCTCGGTGCAACTCACGGCGGTATCACGGTAGGTGAGGACGGTGCGACACACCAGTGCCTTGAGGATTTCGCGCTCATGCGTACTATTCCCGGCATGACAGTCATCTGTCCTTGCGATGCAGTTGAAACGCGCGCGGCAGTTGAAGCGGCTATACTTCACGACGGTCCTGTGTACCTTCGTTTTGGCAGAGCGGCGACCCCCGTTCTGTTCAACAAGGAAAATTACGAATTCAAGCTCGGCAAGGGCATTGAAATAGCAGACGGTGATGACGCTGCGATTATCGCTTGCGGAGTTATGGTAGACGTTGCGCTCAGCGCAAGAGAGCTTCTTAAGTCCGAAGGCATCAACGCAAGAGTCATTGATATGCACACAATAAAGCCCATTGACGAGGAGCTCGTTTTAAAATGCGCAAAAGAAACCGGCGCAATAGTTACCGCTGAAGAGCACAACGTGATCGGAGGATTGGGAGAAGCAGTTTGCGGAGTTCTTTCCGAAAAGCTTCCCACGCCCGTTTTGCGCGTAGGCACAGAGGATACGTTCGGCAGAAGCGGAAAGGTTGCTCCTCTTATGGAAATGTACGGTCTTACACCTCAAAACATAGCCGAAAAAGTAAAAGCGGCTATCGCGCTGAAAAAATAATATGACTAAAAAATACCTGAACAGCGGCAATTTGAAAATAATTGCCGCTGTTTCTATGTTGATAGATCACATCGGCTATTGCGTTTTATATTGGTTTACGCAGGACGAAGGAGCTTTGCCGTATCCGGTATACGAGGGCTTACGAATAGTCGGCAGGCTTGCATTTCCGCTTTACTGCTTTCTTCTCGCTGAGGGCTTTGCTCATAGCAAAAACCGCACAAGATACGCTGTAAGACTTGCGTTATTTGCCGTGATATCAGAAATACCGTACGATCTTATGTGCAGATGCACGGTGCTTTCATTTGACGTTCAGAACGTTTATTTCACGCTTTTGCTCGGATTTTTATCAATGGCGTGTATACACCGCTTTGCAAAAAAAATATACCTGTCGATAATAGCAGTTGCCTTATGCTGTGCCGCCGCACATTTTTTTAACACAGATTACGGTGCTTACGGTGTTATACTTATTGTACTGATGTTCTCCGTAAGGCAAGCGCCGCCTTATATTAAAAGCACAGCGATCGCGTGCGGTCTTATTATAAAGGGCTTGCCGCCGCTTACTGCAATAATACCGATAAGCATGTATAACGGTGAAAAGGGCAAAGCGCCCAAATACTTTTTCTATATCTTTTATCCCGCACACATAATCATTCTCTGTATTATAAGATACTGCATTTTCGGTTTTTGATCTGTCGCTTTCGCATTTTTCTCGTTTTTAATTGACAATTCGTTTTATTTGTGATAAAATCAATAAAAAACAGGAGGCTACAATGAAAAAAATTCTTTCCATTATCATCATTACATGTATCGCGCTCAGCACGTGCGCTCTTTGCAGCTGCAAATCCGCTGAAGAAAATATAGTCGGAACATGGACAAACCAGACTACCGTATTTGGCGTTGTTACGGAAAACTCTTACACGTTCAACGAAGACGGCACCGGCAAAAGCACGACTGTTCTCGGAGTTGGTCTGGGATTTGATTACACGATCGACGGCGATATGCTTACACTGAAATATTCAGTATTCGGAATTGAAGCGTCTACAAAAAATTACACATTTAAAATATCAGGCGATAAGCTTACTCTTAACGACGGTGACGAAACCGTAACGTACACGAAAAAGGATTCGTAATATTAACAAAAACAGCAGGTGAGATCTTGAATCAAGATCTCACCTGCTGTTCGTTTCAAAAAAATCAGGAATACATACCGTTGATCTGCATATAATCGTAGATCAGCTTGCCGTGCTGCTGTTCTTCCTTTTGAATGTGGTTAAGCGCGTTTCTCGCATTTTCGTCCTTAAACTCAAAAATGCAGGTATCGTACAGCTGAGATACGTGCTTTTCCGATGCCAGAAGATCGGAGCATAAATACATATCCGCCTGCTTTTCGGGCGAATTCACACCGCCGTAGGTTGCAGTAAATGAAGGCTTACTTTGATCAGACGAGGACATCATCTGAGGAACCGTTCCCTGCTCCATCTGACAAACAGTATCGTAATGGGTACGCTCCACTTGCGCAAGCGAGGAAAAAAGATTTTTAAGCTGGGGATCGGATGCACACGAGGAATGCTTTGCATACTTATCAGCACAAAGCTGTTCCTGATCCTTAAGATCCTTTAAAAGTCCCGTTTCTTTTTGTGTTAATTGCATATAACGCTCTCCTTTTCGTTTATTTGATATGATTGTTCCCACATTAATTCAAGTTAAGCAAAACGTCAAAGAAAACTTGACAAGCACCGTCAAAAAGTATATAATTGACTTACAAAGGAGAGCTTACTATGAAAATAATGGACATTCACTCACACACATATTTCAGTGCTTGCGGAGCAGATAAGCACGAGGACACGATAAACGCCGCGATAAACGGCGGTATACAGCTTTTCGGCATATCCGATCATTGCTACGGCATCGGAGAAAGACGAGAGGAATACATAAGAATAATAGACGAAATGAAGAATGCCTACAATGGCAAAATACAGCTTTTGTGCGGTATTGAAATAGCAACCGTGCCGGGACTCGGAATAGACGATCCGAAAACCGTTAAGGGATTTGAATACTGCTTGATAGAGCATATTGACCGTGACGAAAGCACCGTAGGGATGAACATTTTTGACTATGCTGACGGCTTTGACTGCAAGGTTGGCATAGCACACACCGATCTTATCGGCATGGCTGTGAGAAAAGGGCTTGATCCGACTGAGTTTTTATCCCGCTTTGCAGATCACGGCATATTCTGGGAAATGAACGTAAATTACGATAGCATTCACGGCTTTTCAGAGCATCAGTATATGCTTGATTTTCTAAACAAGCCTGATATTACGAAGATCGTAAAGGACTCGGGTATAAAGCTGTCTGTTGGCTTTGACGGACACAGAGTTTACGATTACGATCCGGAAAGAGTTATCAGAATGAACGAATTCATCAATAACAGCGGAATAGAAATGGTGAGCTTCGGATAAACAGGTGCAAAAATAAATACCGAAATTCACTAAACAGAATATATTTTAACGGCAGGATATAAATATATTGTAAATTATCAATATATATTCTCATTAATATTGACATTCATTTATTAAAATTGTATAATAAAATTGAAAATCAAATATCAAATTAGGCGTATCATTTATCAAGGAGGAAAACATGAAAAAGATCATTCGTTTGACTTCATTGTGTTTAGCTGTTTTAATGGTATCGGCATTAATACCGTTTCAGGTAATTGCCGCTGTTTCCGTACCGTCGACTGTAAAATCGGTAGTATTCAACGCAACGTATTATGCAAGTAAATATGCCGATCTTAAGGCGGCGTTCGGAACAGATGCAACAAAGCTTTACAATCACTTTATAAGCAACGGCATCAAAGAGGGCCGTCAGGCGAGCCCTATGTTCAGCGTTGACTATTATTTAAAGAACAACGCCGATCTTAAGGCGGCATTCGGCTCAAACCGAGAAAACGCATTCAATCACTTCGTCTCTCACGGTATAAACGAGCCCCGTGTTACTGCTCCCGCTGCCGATCTCGGAACGGGAATTGACGTAAGAATCTCAATGAATTCCGGCGGTATGAACCTCGGTTACAAGGACACAAATGTATGGACTGTCACCCCCGTATTCAAGGCAGATCAGTCCTGGCGTCTTGACAGACAGAAGGACGGCAGCTATAAGATAACCAACAACGCAACGGGCAAGGTGCTTGACGTTTACGCGGCATCACGCGCATCCGGTGCGAACGTTGATCTTTACGCAAGCAACGATACGAACGCACAGCGTTGGTTCATTTATAAAAACACGAACGGCACGTACACCATGCGCGCCAAGTGCGGAACGACGTGCGCCCTGTCAGTAAATAACAATTCAACCGCAGCAGGCGCAAACGTGCAGATGAATACGTACAACGGTGCAGCAGGTCAACAGTTCAAGATCACAAAGCTCAACGCACTTGAAAGCATGGAGCCTGCAAATATAGGAAGTAACTTCTGGGGCAACATCAGAGGCGTCGGCTCAAACTACAATTTAGCTCTTTCCGGTGACAACGTCCTCATCCGTTATCCCAACTACGGCTATAACCAGACCTGGAGATTCATTCGTTTCTCCGACGGAAGCTACGAAATAACAAATCTCAAAACCGGAAAATCGCTTGACTGTGCGGCAGGTTCAGGTCTTGCAGGTACAAACGTAAACACGTATACATCGAACAACTCAAACGCTCAGAGATGGTATATTTTCAAGGTAGACGGAAATTACGTATTCGTTCCCAAGTGTACGACCGAATGTGCTCTCACTGTTGCAGGCGGCGCTACGGCAAGCGGAACGAATTTGGAGCTTGCAAAATACTCGGATTCTTCCACCGCTCAGCAATTCAAGGTCATAAAAATTACTAAGAGCGAGGTTGAAAAGAATCTTACCATAAGCGAAATATGTGCCGCTCCTACAAACGGTGCGTATGAGTTTATGGAGATCATAAATACGTCTGACAAAACGGTAAATCTCAATCAGTATTCACTTTACAGATTTGGTTTTGCTAACAGCGGTAAGTATGAAAGCAACGGCTACAATACTATACTCGGTCTTGCATCAGGCACAGGCTCAGATACGTCGCTTAAGTGTCTTGAAAAGATAAACCTTTCTTCTTATAATACGAGCATCGCTCCCAACGGTATGATCGTTCTCTGGTTCGTATCATACGCTGACAGAAATCTCACAGTTGAAGATTTCAAAGCATATTGGACCTCGCAGGGAAGCGATATGACGAACGTGACAGTGATCCCCGTTGCCGTCCACGACGGCAAATCAAACATATATGCGGCAACGAAGATCAACAGCGGCTGCGGTGCGGGATTTTTGCCCGATACCAAAGCGTGCGTTGCATTATCACTCATCAAGAATTCAGCTCTTGCAGTAAGACTTGAAAACGGAACGAACCTTAATTCTCTTACAGCAAGCACGGATGCTCCTCTTGCATACAATATGACATCAGAGCTTCAGAGCAGAGCCGACTCTATTGCCACATATTTCGTCACAACAACAGCCGAAACCGGCGAATCGCGCAACTATTACAACTACGTTGACTACGAAGCATACGTTCACGCTTCAATATTGGCTATGCAGGAGCCTATGCGTACGTACACGCACGTATTTTCAGCTGTTCCCTACTCTGCTCAGGTAATGGGATCAAGCACGACGGCGGGCCACCCCACGAACCTCGGCAAATATATCAACCTTAACTCTGATGGCGAAACAAACGTCATAACGTTCGGTGCAGACGGCGGTCTTAAGAGAACAAAAGCAACTCCCGGCTACAGATGGTGCGGTCAGTTTGCCGGTCTTGATCTGATAGGCACATCGACAGACGGTGAAGGTAACGTAACATTTACGGGTAAATTTGAATACGATCAGTATAGCAAGATCGGATTCGTTATCACAACGATATCGACATCAACGGGCGAAGTGATCGCTAAAAAAACGGTAAATACGACGACGTTCAAAGCAATCGACGGCGGATATTCATACTCCGTAAAGGTAAGCGGTCTTCCCGTTAACGACGGAAGCGTTGTGCTTTCGGTAGTTCCCTATGCGATCTACATTGAAACCGGCTCGCGTGTAAACGGAGTTGCAGAAGAGATCAGATGCCCTCTCGTTTCCGCAACTATCAATGGTAAGGACATTACAGGACTCAAGGTAACATATCTTGCAAACGAGGTAAATGCTCCGGCAAACGATGTTACGGGCATAAAGGAAGCAGTTGAGCTTCTTGCAAACGATATTGAATACTACACGGGCGTAGAGGTGACAACAGGTATTTACGACCCGAGAGCATCTTATCCTCAGATCGTTATCGCAACGTCCGGCAGCGGTTCCGGCGGTAACGCACTCGTTGCAAACAACAAGACGGTAGGTGATAATCAATACAGCATTATCAGCAAGACCGCAGGTGAAATATACATCGTCGGCGGCGACGTGATAGCGGCTGAATACGCATCACAGCTTATCATAAAGGCTCTGATAAATGCAACGGGCACAGTAGAGCTTACAAGCCTTTGTGCAGATGCACCCAAAACCCTTAACACAAAGAACGATCACTTGCCTTTGACGGATGGCTCAGACTACAGGATCATGACAATGAATATGCTGTGGTACAGCAGTCTCCCTGATGAAACAAGATACAACAAATTCATAGAGTTTATAAACTACTATTCTCCCGATGTCATCGGCTTGCAGGAATGCTGTATAACCAATATGAATAAGTTTATTCCGATGCTTAAGGCAGCAGGATATACTGTAATTCAGCAAGAGGTCTTCTCAGGTACATACGACTGTAACACCGTTCCGCTCGCATACAAAACATCGAAATTTACGTGCGTTGAAAAAGGCTGGAAGCAGCTTCCCGGCGGCAGTAAGTTCTTCGGTGTAACGTGGGCTGTTCTCAAGGATAAAACCACATCGAAAAAGCTCGCATTCTCGACGTCGCATTTCTACAACGAAGGTGTTCTGGCTGACAAGGTCATTATCCGTCAGGATAACACGAAGATGGTGCTGTCTATAACGAACGATATCATAAACAAGCACAACTGCCCTGTCATTAATATGGGTGACTTCAATATGCGTTCGTTTGACGAAGCATACCACCTTATGGTAGATAGCGGTATTCTTAACGATTCCAGATTCGTTTCATTCAGAGAAAGTCTGATGATACGCACAGGGCACTCTCTCGGTTCAACAGTTCCCTCTGAAGGATCACCTTCAAGAACTATCGACTATTTCTTCACAACAAGCAATGTAAACGTTCTTCGCACAAGAACGATAACCAATATGAAATCAGCTACTTCGACAGACCACAGCCCCGTATACGCAGACGTTTCATTCAAATAATCAACACGCAAAAGCCCTTCACGCTTATCCGTGAAGGGCTTTTATCTATTATGGCGTAATCGCCTTTATATCCGTTATCTGTTACGCAGTTTTTTGAAAAATTCGGACAGTAATTCCGATGATCTGTCTGCAAGTATGCCGCCTATTACCTTCGGCGTGTGGTTGAACGGATACTGTGTCAAGTCTACAACAGAGCCAAAGCCGCCTGCCTTGACGTCCTCTGCTCCGTAGAATACACGGTT
Source organism: Clostridia bacterium (assembly GCA_017556845.1). GTDB lineage: Bacteria > Bacillota > Clostridia > Oscillospirales > CAG-272 > RGIG7213. The sequence goes on from JAFYMA010000251.1 coordinate 11,299, forward strand.
TATCCTTGCGTTTATTATTGCACCTGCACACATCATGCACGGCTCAAGCGTTACAAACATATCACATTTATGAAGCCGCCAGCCGCCAAGCGTTTTGCACGCATCGTTTATTGCCTTTATCTCGGCGTGATGAAGTGCATTTTTTTCTTTTTCCCTTGTATTAAATGCTTCTGCAATTATGTGATTTTCGTAAACTATGACTGCTCCGACAGGAACATCATTGCAAAGCAACGCCTTTTCTGCGAGCTGTAACGCTCTGCTCATATAATGCGTAATATCATCGTAAGTATACATCATACAACTTTCACTCCTCCGAAGGCAAATATAAGGGAAATTATAAAATATATATAAGCAAACGGGCAAATAAACTTAAGCGATAAACACGGTGGGTTAATTTTTTTGCCCTTAAGCAAAAGAAAGACACTCAAAGCACCGATCAGTATAAGAGCGGCTGAATAAATGCTGATCACCGTTTCACTCGCCCCTGTATACATTATAACGAACGCTGACAGATTATTTACAAAATGCAGAACAGCGGAAAAGAATACAGAACCCGTTTGAGCAGTAAAATATCCAAACAGCATTCCGCACACAAAAGCGTACGGTATCTGCAAAATATTCATATGAAAAAACGCAAACAGCAGCGATGAAAATACGATAGCCTGCCATCTGCCGTACACCAGAAGCTTATTCTGAATCAAGCCCCTGAATATCACCTCCTCAGCAAGCGGCGGCAATATAACAAGGGTTATAAACGAAACTATAATATCAGCAGGCATATACATATCATATAATGTTACATCCGCCGAAAGCTGTATGCCAAATTCAAGAAAAGCATTGCTTATTGCCGTGCACACTCTATCGGAAAGACACATTATACCAAGACACGCAAAAAAGGAAAGCACGGGGCGGTGCGGCATCTTGCACGATATTTTCATTTTGCAGCCAAATTTGCTAAGCAGAATTATCGGAATTGCCATACAAACGCAGTATATGATCAACTGTCTTACGCTTTGTCTTACGTTAAAGTATGGCAGTACAAAGGATGCTATTATCTGACAGACGAATATAGAAAAGACGGCAAAAATTGATTTTTCCTGTTCTTTATACAATTTCACCACTCCCTTCTCGTGAGATTCTACCGCAAATCAACAAAAAAATCAATACTTATTCACAAAATGTAAAAAAAAGCACTTAAAAAATATGCAAACGCAAGAATATTTGTGCAATCAACACTAAACTAACATTTAAAGTTTGGTAAATTTAGCTAATAGTAAATATGCCGTCATATCGGTTTTGCTCTTGATTTGTTTAAAATTTTATTGTAAAATAATATGAGATTTTGCGTTTTCGCATCAATCGAAATACAATAACGGAGAATTTTAATGATTAAAGCAAGAAAAGCATTCAATGCCTTGCGCGAATTTGTCGAACGCAAGCCTGCGTTGTCTGCTAAAATAGCCGCAACTGCGGTTATGTGCTGTACCGTTTTCACTTATATATGCTGTTTATCTGCGCGCGATGTCGTAACCGTTGCTTATGCAAACGGTGAATATCTCGGTGTCATATCAGAAAGCTGCGATATCTATACGTCAGCGTTGAAGGCGACGTCAGATGCATCTCTCATTTCGTATCCCACGCCTGATGCACCCGTTATAACGCTTGACGTACGCCCCATACGCAAAGGCGATACAGTGCTGGACGGCGATAAAGCATATAAGGCGTTATACGATACCGTTTTATCGGATTATGAAATAATGTACGCACTTTTTGTTGATGACAAATTCGTAGCCGCAAACAGCGATAACGAACTTCTCAGCAACGTAACTTCAGCTATTGAAGAAGGTATTCGTCTGCAGGCAGACGGACAGGTTGAAATAACATCTGATATTAGCATCAAGCAATTATATTGCAACAAGGCGTATGCGCCCGAAAGCGACAGAATAGTATCTTATCTTTCCGAGGGGCTTTCATACAACATCGTGCTTGACACAGAGGAAGAGGTTTTTGAGTTTTTCTTCGAGGATGAGGCAGAGCATGCACTTGCTCCGAACCTTTCTTCACCTAACGTAAACGGCGGGCTCAGCACCGATATGGACAACAAGGACGTTCAAACGAAAATAATAACTGCAACAGAGGAAATTCCTTTTAAAACCGTTTACGAAGAAAACGACGATCTTTTCGTAGGCGTATACAGCAAAAAAAGCGACGGTGTATCCGGTGTACGATCTATAAAAGTCGAGGTAACTTTCGAAAACGGCGTTGAGGTATCGCGCAAGATCATCGAAGAAAAGATCATAACACCCGCAACAGACAAGGTGCTTTATGCAGGAACAAAGCCGATACCCGCAACCGCTTCTTCAGGCTCGTATATCATCCCGCTTCCTAAAGGAACGTATATGATAACCGACAGATACGGTGAAAGAGAGCTTTACGGCAAGTGGACCCGCCATTACGGAATCGACCTTGCGGCAGATAAGGGTGTTACGGTAATGGCAGCAGACGGCGGCACGGTAGTAAGAGCCGAAAATTCAAGCTCCTACGGTAAATGCGTAACGATACGACATGATAACGGCCACGAAACACTGTACGCGCACATGTCAATGATAACGGTATCCGAGGGCGATAAGGTCTATCAAGGGCAGAAGATCGGTGAGGTCGGAAGAACAGGACTTGCCACAGGCAACCATTTGCACCTTGAATTTTTCATTCACGGTGACAAGGTAGACCCGGAAGACTATATTGATTTCTGATATTGATATTTAAAATACTTAAAAAGGACAGTCATCTGTCCTTTTTATATTTCTTTCAGATAATACGGTAAACATTTTTTTATTTTACTTGAAAAAATGCATTTTTTTGTTTATAATAATAATGACGGCAATTTTTCGGAAAGGAAGCATTAAAAATGAGCAGATTCAAAAAGTTAACGCTGATACACTCAAACGATATGCACGGTGATTTTATGAGTGAAATGGTAGACTCACATCTTTTGGGCGGTGTATCCATGCTTTCCGGTTATATCAGCAACGTGCGCAAAAGCGAGGAAAACGTAATTTACGCGGTAGCCGGCGATATGCTCAGAGGATCCGTAATTGACAGCGAATTCAAGGGCTTATCTACGATAGAAATAATGAATATGCTTACAGTTGACGTAGCATCAGTCGGCAATCACGAATTTGACTACGGAACAGCACATTTGCTTCTGATAGAAAAATGCGCCAGATTTCCCATAGTAAGCGCCAATATATACGTTAAAAACAGAATGGCGCATCTGTTCAGATCTCATTATATCAAAAAGATAGGCGGTATGAAAATACTGTTTATAGGCATTTCAACAGATGATATTCTGAAAATGACTCCGGACGGGGAAAACATTTCAAATTTCATTGATATACGGTCTGCCGTTGATGAAATTCAAAAAATATGCTCACGGTATAAAAGCTCCGATATTGATATTACCGTATTGCTAACTCACATCGGATTTGAAGAGGACAAAAAATTAGCATCACTTATAGATAGTGAAATCGGGGTAGATCTTATAATCGGCGGGCATAGCCACACTTTTCTTGAAAAGCCGTGCGTAATAAACGGAATACCTATCGTTCAGGCTGTAACGGGAACGGATCAGGTAGGGCGTTTTGATATAACCGTTGACACTTACAATAACAAAATACACAGCTACACTTGGGAGTTGATACCGATAACCCCCGAAAACTGTCCAAAAGATCCCGCACTTGAAGAAATAATCAAAAAATACAAAAATATAACAGATATTAAATACAGCAGATATATAACACGAACGTCACGCGTATTGAAAAACGAAAGCAGAAAATGCGAAAGCGAGGTCGGTATGGTATTTGCCGACGCCTTGCGTGATTATTTCGAGCTTGACGTAGTTATGATCGCGTCGGGGAGTCTGCGTGCAGATACGCTCGGGGAGATCGTTGAATACGGAGATCTTCTGGAAATGTTTCCGTTTGCGGATGAGCTTTACCGCTTGACCCTGAGCGGTAAACTTTTCAAAAAAGTAATCACTCACGTTTTCAGAAAGGAAGCTCTTGAAGGACAGCATACCGAATTTTATCAGTATTCCCGCGGCGTTCAGATAACCGTATCAGAAAAAGAAAAGCGCATAACGTCGATCCTTTTCAACGGAAACGATATTGACGATGATATGATCCTGACGGTAGGAATACAAGGGTATCATTATAAAAATTCCGAAAAGTGTCTTGGACTTACATCAGATGAAATGTCGCAGATAAAGCCGTGCAGGCTCATAGCCGCAAGAGACAACGTCATAATAGACGAATATCTCAGCTCTCAAGAGCTTATAAAGGCACCTGTGGACAAACGCTGGATAGTCATATGATCCTATATGATCTTACAATAGGAATTTTAAACCAAAACGGTTGACACATCAGCTTTGCCGTGATATAATATTAACAATTATTTATGTGTAATTTTCAGATGCAAACATCTTAAAGGAAAGGATCGCTTTATGAAGATCGAAACACAATGCTTACATTCGGGATATTCTCCCAAAAACACAGAGCCCCGTGTTGTGCCGATAGTACAGAGCACAACATACGTTTATGACTCTACTGAAGAGGTTGCATCGGTATTCGATGAGCCCACAAAATCGCTTATATATTCAAGATTTGCAAACCCCACGGTAATGGCGGTAGAAAACAAGATCGCAGAGCTCGAGGGCGGTGTAGGTGCAATGTGCACAACATCGGGACAGGCAGCTACGCTTCTTTCGATACTCAACATTTGCCGTGCAGGTGACAGCTTTATCAGCACGACGGAAATATACGGCGGAACTGTAAATCTCTTTTCATTCACCTTTAAAAAACTCGGAATAGAATGTATTTTCATTGACAAAAACGCATCTGACGAGGAGATAATGAAGGCGTTCAAGCCGAATACGAAGGCAGTATTCGGTGAAACGATAGCAAACCCTGCTCTTACAGTTTTTGATATCGAGCGTTTTGCACGTATTGCTCACGCAAACAACGTACCGCTTATCGTTGATAACACGTTCCCCACACCCGTAAACCTCCGTCCTATCGAGTTCGGTGCGGATATCGTTACTCACTCTACAACAAAGTATATGGACGGTCACGCTCAGGTTGTTGGTGGCGTTATTGTAGATAGCGGTAAGTATAACTGGAATAATGGTAAGTATCCTGAACTTACACAGCCGGATGAATCTTATCATGGTGTTATATATACCGAGAGTTTTGGAGAAGCGGCTTACATAACAAAGGTACGTTGTCAGCTTATCCGTGACTTTGGTGTTGCTATGGCTCCACTTTCAGCATTTCTTTTGAATACGGGTATTGAAACATTGCACCTTCGTATGGAAAGACATTGTGAAAATGCTCTTAAGGTTGCAACATTCCTTGAAAACAATGAAATGATTTCTTGGGTTAATTATCCTAAACTTAAATCAAGTCCTGATTTTGAATTGGCTGAAAAATATCTTCCAAAAGGTGCTTGCGGCGTTATTTCGTTTGGCATCAAGGGCGGAAGAGAAGCGGCTGTTAAATTTATGGATAGCTTGAAATTGGCAGCTATTGTTGTTCATGTTGCCGATGCTCGTACTTGTGTACTTCATCCTGCAAGTACAACTCACCGTCAGCTTACAGATCAACAGCTTATAGATGCAGGTATAGGTGCTGACCTTGTTCGTATGTCAATAGGTATTGAAAATGCGGACGATATTATAGATGATATTACACAAGCTTTAAATGAGGTGAAAAAATGCCTATAAAAATTCCCAATAAGCTACCGGCTACGGAAACTCTTATAAATGAAAATATATTTGTTATAACTGAAACACGCGCTCTTACTCAGGATATAAGACCACTTAAAATTTTGCTTTTAAATCTTATGCCTACAAAAATTGAGACGGAAACTCAACTTGCGCGTCTTTTGGGTAACACACCGTTGCAGGTTGAATTGGAATTTTTGCAGACTGCAACTTATGCGGCAACTCATACTTCAAGTGATCATATGATTTCTTTCTACAAGACTTTTGACCAGATAAAGAACCAAAAGTTTGACGGTATGATTATAACAGGTGCGCCTGTAGAACATATGGAATTCGAGGAAGTTGCATATTGGAAAGAACTTTGTGAAATTATGGAGTGGAGTAAAAAGAACGTTACAAGTACATTCCATATTTGCTGGGGTGCACAGGCAGG
>JAFYMA010000252.1 GCA_017556845.1 Clostridia bacterium
CACGGGATCCTCCACATGACCGCAAATCACATTAGGAAAGCTGTTCATCGCCAGCATTGCCCCCTCGCCGGTGCCGCAACCGGTGATGACATAGTCAGCAGCACCGGAGTTCAGCAAAATGGCACCCAGAATGCCCACCTGGACATAGGTCAGTTGGGCCTCGTCCTGCGCGGTATACATGCCGTAGTTATCCACAGTGTGTCCCATGGGCTCTACCACATTTTTCAAAGCCGTCAAAATACTTATCTATAACTGACGTATTTCCGTAATGCAAATACGCTTGATATGCCGCAACAAGATATGATGAGCATACGGGATCTGCAGGACGGCTTCCGAAAACATACGGAGCTGTGCACGTTATCTCTCCGCTTTCCGATTGTGCGCAGTATATATCGTCAACCACCTTGACGAGCAATCTTCCGACATCGAAATTATACGGTGTTTCTTCAAATCTGACCGTTGAATCATTCATCCAGCCCATTCTTTCGTCTCTTTGTGGGCAGTCGGTGAAAATACCGAATATATTAGACCTTTCGCACATAAGCGTATTTTTATGTATTTTATTCACAAGCGGAGATCCGCATTCAAAATACACGTTTTTGTCAACATCCGAATAAAGCGAAAACGCCGTAAAATCATCCTTATTCGGAATTGATGCATATCCTTCAAGCTGCATATACCGAAATCCGTGATAAGTAAATTGTGGGATCCATTGATCTCCGTCATCCTCATCACCCGAGGCAATATACGTATCTGTGCAGGCAGCACCTCTGAGCGGCTCTGTATACAGCTCTCCGCTTTCATCGTCAAGGACCTCTGCGTGCTTCATTTTAATTTTCTGACCGCACTTCATACCGTAATACAGCGGTAATGCACACACACCTGCGATATTCTGTCCAAAATCAAAAACATATGTATCATCGCCCGTTTTAAACATTGAAACGGGCTTGTATATTTCGTGTGCCTTGATGCTTTGAGACGTCATCGGCTTCATTTCTCCGCACATCTCATTGCAAGACACCGCAGAAAGAAAATCAAAATCGTATATTCCGGCGTCATATGTCTCACCGTCGAAAATGTTCGTTTCCGTTATCTGCGAATAAGCAACATCCCAGCTTTCATCGGTAAACACCTTTTCTTCACTGCCATCGGTATATCTTATATAAATTACCGCCGCAAGCTGAGTTTTGCCCTCAAAGCTTATTTCTCTGCCGCCCGTATACTTTTTAACGTGATAACTGTCAATGTGCCGCCATCCCGGAGCAACGCTTACCGATATTATGGGATCTCTGCCGATAAAATACCGTTGAATATCGGGTATGACGGAATAATAGCACGCCTTACTGTAATCACTGTGTATCGGATCAAGAACGCTTTCTCCGACGGACGCTCCGTCTATTTCCACCTTATGATAGCCAAGACCGCAAACGTACAACGATACGCTTTCTACCGTTTTTTCAAGCTTTATCTGCTTTACGAACTGAAGAACGCGTCTGCCAGTTTTTTCATCGGGGTGAGTTATCCAGACATTCGGAAAATCAATGCATCCGCTGAATATTTCAAATGTACGCTTTGCCGTATCTCCGTTTTGGCTGTCAACGGTCAATTCTACATTTATCATCTGTCCTTGCGGCAGCATCTGCCCGTTATACACAAGCGATTGATCGCTGTCTGCAACTATTCCGCTGTCAAAAAATTCACCGTCGGAATCAGACATCGTCACTCTGTACGACATTTGTGCATCTGACGCCGCATCACTTGCAAGCGACCAGGAAATTACGGGAGAATCGTTTGCGGTTATATTACCTGATGATATCGGGCTGTAATCAAGATATATTTCAGTTATCTTAAGCATCGTTATCTCCTTAGCCGCCTCTTATTATATCGCCCTTTTTGACATCGAACGGCATTACCATATCAAATATCATACCGGGATGAGGCGCAGATTCTATTTCTGCTCCGTCTGCATCAAACATATCTCCGACGGTAAATCCGGCACCTGCCTTGCCCGGTGTCAAAAGCTCTGCCTTTTGCCCCTTTACGACCTTGTTTTTTTGCAAGAACGTCGCCCTTCGTGTTTTTTCATCGTAAGATATTGCGGTTGCTATGTACGCCTTTTCACGCAGATAGCCGCCCTCTGTCACGGTCTTCGCATCGTTCATCGGATCATCAAAATAGTATCCCGTATCGTATTCTCTGTGGCTTACGGAATTCAATTCATACATCCATACAGGATCGTATTTGTAATTTTTCGGATCCTTCGTATATGCATCAAGCGCCATTCTGTACGTATTCGTGACAACGGCGGTATAATATGCACTTTTCATTCTGCCTTCGATCTTCAAGGAATCTATTCCGCAGTCAAACAGCTCGGGAATATGCTCTATCATACACATATCCTTTGAGGAAAATATAAACGAGCCCTCATCCGTCTGCATTATCGTCGGCACGTCGTCCGGACGCTTTTCCTCCTGTAATCTGTACAGGGTATAATTCCAGCGGCACGGCTGAGTGCAAGCACCTCTGTTTGCATCACGCTTTACGAAATGATTTGATATAAGGCATCTGCCGCTGTACGATATACACATAGAGCCGTGTATAAACGCTTCAAGCTCAAGCTGCGGCGGTATTGCGTCCTTTATACGCTTTATTTGTTCGATATTCAATTCACGGCTGAGAACTATACGCTTGGCGCCAAGCGACATATACATTTTACAAGCTTCGCTGTTCACAACACTCGTTTGCGTAGATATGTGTATTTCACAGTCCGGAATTATCCTTTTAAGCAAGGATAAAACTCCAAGATCTGCAACGATGAACGCATCAATTCCTATATCCTTGATCTCGCAAAGGAAATTTTCAAGCATACCGAACTCGGAATCACGCGGCATAGTATTCAGCGTAAGATATACCTTTACGCCTCTTTCGTGTGCGTATTTACACGCCTCTGCAAGCTCCTCGTTATCAAAGTTATCGGCTGCCGAACGCATACCGAACAGCTTTCCGGCAAGATATACGGCGTTTGCGCCGTAAAGTATTGCCGCCTTCATTTTTTCAAAATTACCAGCAGGTGATAAAAGCTCCATTTATTTTTCCGCCTTGATCTCAGCAATATTTTTTTCGTGCTCCGACTTTGTTGAAGCATACAGCATTTCACCGTTGGAACGGGAAACAAAGTAATAATAATTCGATTTACCCGGCTGGATAGCAGTCAATATAGCGGTAGAACCGGGATTGCATATAGCTCCGGGCGGAAGTCCCTCGTACAGATAGGTATTGTACGGAGTATCTATTTTCAGGTCATCCGGAGTTATTTCGTTTTTGTGAGTTTCAAAAACATACTGTATCGTCGCATCGCTTTCGAGATACGGGAACTTTCCTTTACTGTTAAGTCTGTTGTGAAAAACACTTGATACTATTTCAAAATCGGTCGAATACTTCGCTTCGCTTTCTATCATTGACGCCAATATGATATACTCGTCAAGAGTCATATCAGACTGCTCTATTGCATCGTAATAAGCATCGTCAAACTTCGCATCAAATCCGTCAAGAAGCGTGCGGATTATTCTGCTTTCGCTCCAATCCTGATAAAACTCATACGTATCGGGGAACAAATACCCTTCAAGACGGTATTTTCTGTCCTTTGATATTTCCTGCTTTTCGAGAAGCTGTATGAACTTATAATCGCTGTAATCTCCGTTTTGTATTGCATCGACGAAGCCCTCCTTTGTTCCCATTCCGTTGGAAACGAAAAGGTCGATTATTTCATCCACCGTAAAGCCCTCGGGGATGGTAAGAGTCAGTATTACTCTCTCGCTTGACTGCCGCTTGAAGAAGGCAAGCAGGCTGTCATAGTTAAGGCTTGATGATACGGTATATTTACCGGGCTGAAAATCTCCCGGCTCTTGCTTTAAGCGTGCGTAATATTTGAACACGGTAGGATATTTTATTATCCCCTCCTCACCGAGTATATCTGCAAGCTCGCTTACAGTTACAAACTCGCCCAATGACACCTCCGATGTGACCTCTGCCTTTTGAAAAGCAAAAAGATCGTTTGCTATGGTTATGGCAAAATAACTGCACACACCCGATGCGATCAGGACGAACACGATATACACAACAGCCATTGTGACGCTGTACATCGTGCTTACACTTTTTGTCACTATTTCTCTGCCAAGCTCGTCAGTCTTTACCTTTTTACGCTTTTCTTTTGATTTGACCTCGGATCCGTGCCCTTTTTTGTCAGGCGATGAATATTTACTGTTTTTATCCTTTTGATCATCGGTAACGTCTGTTTCCGATTTTTTTTCGGTCACATTATCCTTTTGCTCAGATGATTCGATCGTATTGCTTTCATCATTCCGAGCAAGGAGCGTTTCATCATTTTTATCTTTTATCTGCTCTGTGTTATCTGACGGCAATTTGCCCTCACCGTTTTTCAGATCATTATTCATACAAAAATTCCTTTCTTGCTTGCGAAAAACTCAAGCTCAGTGCAGTTTTGACGTTGCCGCCAACGCAAAATATATTGCGCACAGTAAAAACGCAGGCGACAGAAGCGGCACGAGAAGATCTCTTGCGGCTGTGGAAAAATCCTTCTTTTCGGGATTGCTTTGCGGGCTTACCGTCAATGCATATCCGTATATTATGCGTTCTGCCTGTGACAGAGATACAAAAGCGCACAATAATACAACGGAGCCTACGATAAATATGAACAATACCGCATTGTTCTGTGCGTTTATCATCTGCCACAGATATCCTTCAAAAAACAGCGTGAATATATTGTTGAGCAGGTGTATCACCATACAGGGCACGGCGGAGCGTGTGACGAATGCAACGCACGCGAGAATTATTCCCGATACAAAATACAAAAGAAAATCGTTCAGCGAAAAATGAAGCATTGCAAACAAAAGCGATGACATAATTATACTGCAGGCAATACCGTATTTTTTGTACGAGGAAAGAACTATTCCTCTGAAAATGAACTCCTCGGCAAGTGCAGGACACACACAATACACAAGTATAATAAATACCGTATCAGTCCCGGATACACCGACAGATGAAATGGCGGGTGTATAGCTTCCGTTTGAAAAATATATTCCCGTCAGTCTTATAAGAGCATTTGCAGAAAACAAAAGAAGTGATGCGGGAATGATAAAAAACAGCGATGAAAGGTTGAACGGTCTTATCATTGAGGACGTCAAGCCCTCATTGCCGAGTATTTTGCAGTAAAACATTCCGGGTATAACGAAAATAAGAAGCTGCAAAACGAACACCGCAAAAAACATACCGCCGCTGTGAGAGGTATCGGAAAACTCCACCAATGAGGACAGAGAGGTAAGTATGTATATGACCAATACAAGCAGCGGAAGCTTGTGACAGTCTTTAATCTCTTTCAACTGAAATAACACCTTCCTCGGTTATCAGGGCGTTTGCCCTTATATCAAATCTTCCTTTTGGCAGACGGTCTGTTATAAGACGCTTATATATTATGCCGAGAATAACGCCGTTATATGAATTAAGGTATCTGTCATAATACCCCTTGCCATACCCCAGTCTGTACCCTGAACGGTCAAAAACGATAGCGGGAATGAGGCACACCGTGTTCGAGGCATTCGTTTTGTCCACCTTTTTGCTTTCGTCCCCCGACGGTTCAAGGATACCGAACGTCCCCTTCTGCAATTCATCAAGTGATGAAACGTAATAAAAATCCATTTTGTTCGTTCCTGCAACGCATTTCGGATAGGCTACTTTCTTTCCGTCCTTAAGTGCCTGATATGCGATCGCATTTATATCTATCTCATCGCGTACGGGAGAATACATAAGGATCGTATCGTAATACATATACGTAGCAGATGACAAAAAGGTCTTGCATATTCCGTCATCCAAGCGCGCTTTTTCTTCACCCGTTACCGCGCGGCGCTCAGATTTATACCTTTCCCTTATTTTGTCCTTTCGTATCTTGATATCATTCACCTGCATACATTATTTCTCCAAGTATTTTTCTTGATACTTCTTCGCCCTTGAAATACCTGATTATAGCCGCCGAAAAATCTATTGCACATCCCATACCCTTTGCGGTTATGACGTTACCGCACACATTAACGCTCTGTCCGGTGTACTCACATTCCTCAAGATACCCTTCAAATCCGGGATAGCAGGTTGCTTTTTTGCCTTTAAGCATACCGTGCCTGCCGAGAACAGACGGTGCTGCGCATATGGCACAAACTAACTTTCCGTTATCCATCGACGCTTTTGTGTATCTGACAACGTCGGAGTTATCCGCAAGAGTCTGCGTGCCGACACCGCCGCCGGGAAGAATAACGCCGTCGGATGAATTTATATCGTTTTCGGTTATTTCGCAAAGCAGAGCATCAGCTGTAAAATCAATTCCGTGAGCTCCCTTTACAGTCTTACCCTCAACGCCAACCGTTGTAACGTCAATTCCGGCTCTGCGAAGCATATCGACTGTAATAAGTGCTTCACATTCTTCAACACCGTTTGCACAAAACATATACAGCATAACAGTCCGTCTCCTTAATCAAGATATATTCCTTCGTATAACGACTCAAGGCTGCCGCCGTTTTCAACGGCAAGAGCAAATCTTTTTTTGCCTGTTATACGGTAAAATCCGCAATATTTGCAGTAGACCTCATAAGCTTCGTCATCACGCATATATACATATCCGCAAAGCTCGCCGTTTCTGTAAATGAAGCTTACAGTCATTTCATTTTCTTTTATCATCAGTTCAAACAGCTCGTAAGGCAGAGGAAACATATTTTTTCCCCTTTCGCACGTCAGCTTATACAGTAACGGTATATCGTCAACCTGCTTTAACTCAAATTCACCGCAGTTTACTATCTGATAGGTGTTTTTGAATACCTCTGTGCCTATATCGAACTTTTTATAAATATCGTAGTGATAATTCTCCTGGGGAACTACGAATACTATCGGCGCACCGCTTTCCTTATACATTTTTACGGTTTCGGTAATAAGGATTCTGAAGACACCTTTAAGGCGGTATTTACTGAGCACTCCGACGCCGTAAAGATAAACGCCCTTGTCGGATCTTATTATATGCGCAACGCTTACAGGCTCGCCGTTGTATCTGCCTATTACGATATCAACATCGTCTCTTCCTTTTATTACACCGTAAAATTTCTGTGCAAAATCTTCCTGTGAAAAGATCTCGCCAAACAGTCTTTTTGCCTGTTCAATATCTTCATCTGATTTGCAGTAATCTATGGATATGCTCATCAGCCCTCGTTTCCTCCGTTTCCGTTCATCATTTCAAGATATTCTTCTTTTGTCATCAGAAGCTCTCTGGGCTTCGTTCCCGACGACTCGCTGCATATACCAAGCTCTTGCATGCGGTCGATTATCTTTGCCGCCCTGCCGTAGCCGATAGACAGCTTTCTTTGGAAAAGTGACGTTGACACTCTGCCTGACTCGAATGCGTATTCAATAGCAGGACGGAGAAGCTCGTCCTCATCACCCGCTGCATCATCATCGTCGAACATCGCAGTTTTATTGCCCTTGCCTACCTGAGATGCTCCCTTTTCAATTTCCTGTATTACCTTTTCGTCATACGATACCTTGCCGTAGTTCTTCTTGATAAAGTCGGTTATTGCCTCTACCTCAGAATCACTTACAAAAGCACCCTGAACACGCTTCGGTTTTGAAATTCCGACAGGTGCAAACAGCATATCGCCTCTACCTATAAGCTTTTCAGCACCGGCAATATCTATTATTGTTCTTGAGTCGATCTGCGAGGACGTCTTGCAGGCAATTCTCGACGGAATATTTGCCTTGATGCTTCCCGTTACTATATCTACCGACGGTCTTTGAGTACCGACTATAAGGTGGATACCTGCCGCACGTGCCTTCTGAGCTATACGGCATATAGACGTTTCTATATCGTTTTTCGCCATCATCATAAGATCTGCAAGCTCGTCTATAACTATAACTACCTGGCACAAATGCTCCTTTTCGGGATCGTCTGCTGTAACCTCGTTATATCCGAAGATATTACGGCAGCCCACCGACTCGATAAGTCCGTAACGTCTTTCCATTTCCTCTACCGCCCAGTGCAGTGCGCCTGCCGCCTTTTTCGGATCGGTAACAACGGGAACGATAAGGTGCGGAATACCGCTGTACGGAACAAATTCAACCTTTTTCGGGTCGATAAGCATAATTTTGACATCATCGGGGGATGCTTTACACAAAAGGCTTACAAGCAAGCTGTTTATGCAAACAGATTTACCCATACCCGTTGCACCTGCAATAAGCATATGGGGCATCTTGGCTATATCAAGATAAACAGGATCGCCTACAACGTCAACGCCCAAAGCGCACGTCAGCTTACTTTCGGCAGATCTGAATTTATCCGTATCAAGCAATTCACGTATTCTTACGATACGTATATTTGAATTAGGCACCTCAACGCCCACTGCGTCCTTACCGGGAATAGGTGCTTCAATTCTGACACCCGTTGCGGCAAATTCCATAGCAATATTGTCAACGAGCTTTGATATTGCCGTAACTCTGATACCGGGCGCAAGCTTCAATTCGTATCTCGTTATTGCAGGACCGCGCGAAATGTGTACGACTCTTGCATCCACGTTAAAGCTTGCAAGCGTGTTTATCAGCTTGCGTGAATTTTCCTCAAGCTCCGATGAAATATCAGCTGATTGCTGGTTGTAGTCGATCTTTAAAAGCGACATCGGAGGAAAACGGTACGCCCTTGCTTCTGCGGCAAGCTGCTCTGCTGTTTTTCCTATCGCAGTCTTTTTGAGCTCATCGTCCTGCTGCTCGGGCTTTATCTTTGAAACTGCGGACTTGTCACTGAATATCTCTTCAAGATCAAGCTTATCATCCTTTTTCTCGTGAAGTGCATTGCCATTGTCCGTTACTGGAGTCTTGTTTACAGGCTTTTTCTTTATTTCCTTTTCGCCCATCTCGTCCGCATCATCATTTTTCTTTTCCGATCTGTTGTGCTTTTCGTAATCGTACGCCTTGTCATCATCGTCAAAGTCATCAAAATCATCATCGACGGGCTTTTCCTTCATATCGTCAAGCTCATAGTCGAACGGATCCTTTTTCTTGGATCTTTTCTTTTCCGGCTTCTGATATTTTTCCGTTCTTTGAGGTATCTTATCCGTATTAAACAGATCGTCGTCATTCTCCTCGTTCTCTTCCTGCTCGGATATTCTTGCAAGCTTCGCCTGCTCGCTTTTTTCTTTTATGATCGCATACAGCCTGTACGGAGTAAGACCAAATGTGAGCAAAGCACAAACAAGCGCTGCACCGAACAGCAAAACGGGAGCCAATATTCCGAAGCATTTGCAAAGTCCCATTGCTATCAGACCGCCGACAGCTCCGCCTCCGACGCTTTCAACGCCTGAATTATACATCTGCGATACCGACGCGGAATACTTCGTTCCGAACGCTGCGATGGATACGAACGATGAAAGACATACAACGCTCGACGATGCCAAAGCAAGCTTGATATATATTTTCGAATGAGTATGCTTCTTATAAGGCGTTATCAATTTGAGATACGCAAACGCCAAAGCTATCATAAATACTGGTACGGGAATACATCCCCAACCGAGTATTCCGAAAAAGGCGTTTCGTATAAACGAGCCTATCGCACCGCACAGCGACGGTACGGCAAAGCACAGAACAAGACACGCACCCACTATACCAACTGCAACGGGGATCATTCTGTCAGCTATGCTTACAGCGCCACCCTGCCTTTCGGGTGCGGTCTTCTCGCATTTTGGCTTGGCTGACGCAGTCTTCTTTTCAGACGCCGTTTTTTTAGCAGACGGTGCGGTTGATCTTTTATCTTTAGTAGTATTTTTTGTATTTGCTGTTGTTTTTTTTGCCATTACTGTGACCGTTCCTTATTTTATCATTAGCTGAATATTATCTTACGGCGCTGTATATGATAGCCGCAAGACCTACTGCAAAGCAATAATATGCAAAGTATGTAAAGTTTGATTTTTTGGAAATGAATATAAGCACCTTCATAGCCAAAAATCCGAATATCGCCGCAACCGCCATGCCCAATGCGTAATACAGCCATTGCTCCGTTGAGATAGATGCTTCAACGAGATCGTCTATCTTCATCACCGCAGAACCGAGTATTGCGGGGATCGACAATATGAATGAGAATTTAACTGCATACTGTCTGTCAAAGTTACACAGAAGTCCGCCGGTTATAGTTGAGCCCGAGCGCGAAAGACCGGGAAGTATTGCAAGCATCTGGCACGCACCGACGATAATTGCGTTTTTCGGCTTTGCGTTTTCTCCGTTCGTGCTTCCGTTTGAAAGCCTGTCGCTGACCATAAGAACGATACCGTTGAATATGAGTATACCGCCGATAGCCATCGGGTAATTTTTCAAAAGCTCTATTTTATCCTCAATTCCCGTAAGGGCTATAAGTACAAGCGGCAGCGTTGCAATGATGATGTATATTACCATTCGTTCGTTAGTATCATAAAAGGAAAGCTTGAACTTTTTCTGAAATACCTTTTTCATCATAGAGAAAAATGCCGGTATAAGAGGAAAAATATCCTTTCTGTATACGACGAACACCGCAAGCAGCGTACCGATATGAAGCAGTACGTCAAACGCGGGAGCCTCGTCTGCGGTGAAATTGAAAAATGACGATGCTAAAGCAAGATGTCCCGATGATGAGATGGGTAAAAATTCCGCTATTCCCTGAACGATGCCCATTACTATATAATAAATGATTTCCATGTATCTCACACTTTCATTAATATAATTATTTTATATATATTATCACACGCACGAATATATTTCAAGAGGTAAAAATAAATAATATGAAAATAAAAAGCGACAGCATTTTGCCTTTATGCGGAATAACCGCACTTGCGAGCGGTATTCTCAACGGATTGATCGGAACGGGGGTAGGAGTAATATTCACGTTTTTGTTCTCTTTGATATACGCAAAAGACGAAAAGAAAGAAAAAAAGGACGTATTTGCCTCGTGTCTTGTTGCCACCTTGCCGGTATGCCTCATTTCTGCATTTATGTATGCAAAAAACGATATCGGCGTGCTTATGCACGCGAAAAGCTTTCTGCCCGGAGCCATCCTCGGCGGACTGTGCGGAGCAAAGCTGCTTGACATAGCAAAAAACTCATTTTTGAAAAAGCTTTTTGCAGGAATAATAGGAATATCCGGAATAATTATGATCTGGAAGGCGTTATGATATGGATACACTTTTCTCGTTTATATTCTCTACTCTTTCAGGAATGGGGCTTGGAGGAGGCGGACTTTTTTCGGTATATCTTTCGGTATTCAGAGAATATCCGCAGTTTATAGCTCAGGGGGTAAATCTTTGTACGTTTGCAGTATGCTCAGTTTGCGCATCGCTTGTGAACATCCGAAAAAGGAACGTAAATTATCCCGTTTGCCTTTTTCTTTCCTTTTGCGCCTGCGCGGGAGCTATCCCGGGGTCTATCATAGCGTCATATATGCCGCAGAGGATCATAAGACTGATATTCGGTGTTTTTTTGCTTACAACATCTGTAATCTGTTTTTGGGAAAAACAAAAATAATTCACAAAAAAGTGTGTTTCCTTTCTTGAACGTTGCAGTTTTTTGTGATATACTGAATTGAATATGTGATAATTTTTCACATTTTTGAGCGATATTATGTTACATTTTATCACTGCCATTCAGTACGATCTGAACAACATTACCATAAAGAAAGGTTTTGAATAATGAAAAAACTGAGACACGAAATAATACGTAATATGCTTCAGACGAAGCCATATGTGTCATTACACGAATTGGAGGAGGCATTTCCGAACGTTTCAGGTATGACACTCAGACGTGACATCGAATATTTTGAAAAGATCGGTGAGGCGATCAAAGTGCGCGGCGGAGTAAGAAGTATGAAATTCATAACTACATCAATGGAGGATGCCTTCAGCCTTCGTCTTAATTCAAATATGACGGCAAAGCAGAAGATCGCTCTTGCGGCTATGGACTACATTGAAACGGGAAGATCCATATTTCTCGATTCCGGCACGACCATACTTAAGCTTGCGGCTATCATTCCAGACGAGCGTCTTTCATACTTACAACGGGCCCCAACGTTGCATTGGAGCTTGTCAAAAAAAATCTGCCGATAATAAATCTCGTCGGCGGTATGATAAACAGAGATAACATTTCAATATCGGGAAATCAGGCTATCTCATTTATCGAAAACATCAACATCGACACGGCGTTTCTCGTCCCGTCCGGCTTTTCGCTTGAAAACGGCTTTACAAGCGGTAACTACAGCGAATGCGAATTCAAAAAATACATTTGTGAAAAAGCAAAGAAGACCGTAATTCTTGCGGACAGCTCAAAGCTTGACAAAAATCTTCCGTATACCTTTGCGGGATTTTCAGATATAGACGTGATAATAACCGACGAAGAAGTAAGTTCTGAATTTGCAAAAGCCGCAAAGGCTGCAAAGATCAAGCTTGTAATTGCATAAGTGTAAAGGAGAAACTGAAATGAACTTCAAAAGCAGTACAGAATACATAGGAAATATAAATCAGCTTTTCAACGTAAGACAGTATAAGATCTGCGGCGGCTGGGCTGACGGTGTGCGTGCAGTTGACGTATCCAACGGCTCGGGACTTACCTTCACAGTTCTCGTCGACAGGGCAATGGACATATTCAATATGTCGTATAACGGCAAAAACCTCTGCTATCAGACTCCCGTCGGAATAAAAGCACCGCAATACTTCGATTCTTACAAGGAAGGCTGGATGCACAGCTTCGGCGGCGGCTTTTTTGTGACGTGCGGACTTGACAATATCGGCTCGTGCTGTGTAGATCAAGGTGATGAATTGCCCTGCCACGGCAGACTTTCAAGTATTCCTGCAGACAATTTCCGTATTGACAGAGGCTTTGATGAAAACGGCACTCCGTACGTTACAATGACAGGCGATATGATGCAGACCGTTATGTTTGGCACACAGCTTACACTGACAAGAAAAATAACGTGCAAATACGGCGAAAACAAGGTATTTATACACGACACCGTTTCAAATTCTAGTGCAAGAAGCACCCCTGTTATGATACTGTACCATTTCAATATGGGCTACCCGCTTCTTGATGAAAATGCAGAGGTATCAATTCCGTCATCCGTACGTACTCCGAGAAGCGAAATTGCCGCAAGCGAGCTTGAAATGTGGGACAAATTTTCAGCTCCTGCCGACAATTATAAAGAAAGATGCTATTACCACAGCGGAATGGCTGAGGAAAACGGCATAGTGACCGTCGGAATGAAAAACAAAACGTCCGACCTTGCAGTAAAGATAAGCTATGAAAACAAAAATCTTCCTTGTTTTTTACAATGGAAGATGATGGGCAAGGGCGAATACGTTTGCGGTCTTGAGCCGGGAAATGCAACGGTAGACGGCAGAAAGGACGCACGCGAAAACGGCACGCTGAAAACGCTTGCTCCGAATGAAAGCCTTGATTACCGCCTTTGCGTTTCGGTAGGTACGTACAGCGAAATATGATCGCAGTAAGGAAAAATATATGAATATGCCCCCGCCCCACCACATGCGTCACAGCAAGGTAAACGATAAATACAAAACGCCTTTACCCAAAAACGTTAAAGATATTCCGAGGTTTTTAAAAGAGATCATAGGTTCTTTCTTTTACAGACTGTTTTACATATTCGGACTTGTATGGCAGGCAAGCCCCGCCGTACTTTTCGTTATGATATTCACATCGGTATTCAACGGTGTGATGCCCGTTCTTATGTCGCTGGTCGGGAAAGAGCTGATAAACAGTCTTGCAAAGGCGTATAACGGAGAAATAACAGCTTTTACTGTCATCATTTCCCTGCTCGTGCTTCAATTTGCATACCTTTTCATATCCGATATAGTCGGCAGAATATCATCAATGATAATGCGTATCTGCGGAGAGATCATATCGAACCACATAAAGCTCAAAATAATAGAAAAATCGAAGCAGATCGACATTTCAAGCTATGACAGCCCTGAATTCTATGAAAAAATGGAAAACGCAAACCGCGAGGCAGGTACTCGTCCCATCTCGGTTTTGTCGTCCTTTTTCTCGATATTCAGCGCTTTGATCAGCATCGTCAGCTTTATCGCAATACTGTTTACCATAAGCCCCTGGGCTCCGCTTGTGATGATAGCCGTCTCAATACCGTCCACCGTGGTCAGCTTCGTTTTCAGAAGAAAGAACGTGGACTTTATGTTCAGACGCAGTAAGGAACGTCGGCAGATGTCGTACTATTCGGAAACTATCGTAAACAAGGATCTTGCTAAGGAAATACGCATATACGGTCTTACCGACGTATTCAAAAGTAAGTATCAGGCAGTATTCAAAAAATATTATAAGGGTCTGAAAAAGCTCATTATGAGTGAGTTCTTTTTCAATCTTCTGACAGGCATAATCGCCATTGCGGCAAACTGCGCTCTTTTTGTATTCATAGCAAACGGAGTATTTGACGGCAAATACCAGGTCGGTGACTATTCCCTTTACACAGGTGCACTTAATACCATTTCCTCAAAGGTTGCACTTATAATTACGACTACGGCGTCAATATACGAGGGAACTCTGTTTATAAACAATATGATAGCATTTATGAAGGAAGAGCAGCGTATAAAGCCGATCATTGATCCCCCGCGTATCCCGAAGCGCCACACCGCGCACGAAATAACTCTCGAAAACGTGTCTTTCAGATACCCCGGAACCAACAGAGACGTACTGAAAAATATATCGCTGACGATAAAGCCCGGAAGCACCGTCGTGCTTGTAGGCCTTAACGGAGCCGGCAAAACAACGCTTGTAAAGCTCATTACAAGATTATACGATCCCACAGAGGGCAGAATACTGCTTGACGGACACGATATAAGAGAATACGATCTGTCCGCTCTTTACGATATGTACGGTATCATATTCCAGGATTACGGTAAATATGCCGTATCGGTAAGCGAAAATATCACCTTCGGCGATATAAACAAGCCAGTTGATAAGAGCAGCGTAGAATATGCCGCAAGGAAAAGCGGTGCTGATGATTTCATAAACGCTTTATCCAACAAATATGACACTCCTCTTATGCGTTATTTTGAGGATAACGGAATTGAGCTTTCGGGCGGTCAATGGCAGAAATTAGCCATTGCCAGAGCATTTTACGGTGATTCTGACATACTTATTCTCGATGAGCCGACAGCCTCGCTTGACCCGATGGCAGAAGCTGAGGTATTCAACCGCTTCGATGAATTACGCAATGATAAAACGTCGGTATTCGTTTCGCACCGTCTTTCAAGTGCAACAACTGCAGACTGCATAATCGTAATAGAAGACGGAAGACTCGCAGAGCTCGGAAATCACAAGCAGCTCATGGAAAAGCACGGAAAGTATTACGAGCTGTTTTCAACGCAGGCAAAGCGGTATGCCCCGAATGATGCTGACGGTGAAAAAAACTGAATTAATATATCTCTCCACCCTCTCTTTTACAAGAGTAAGGCGGGGAGATATTTTTTGCACACTTTCCGTTTTTTGTTCATTTACGGACAAAAGTGCATATTTGAATATTGCAATATCATAAAATTCCGAATATACTTGATATAAAGATAATACACGGAGGAAAATATGAAAAAGGTTTTTAAATTTCTTACGGGAATACCTATGACTGCAGTAAGCGGTGTATTTCTTTTATTATGTATCGCTCCTTCTTGGCTTGATGTTACATTGCCGTTATACCTTTCCCCTGCTATCGTAACAATACTTATATCAGGAAGCCCGCTTGTGTATAACGCTGTACGCAAGGCGCTGTACAACAAAGGAATAAGCAAAATCTCATCGGCGCTATTAATATCTATAGCGATGACAGCGGCGGTGATAACAAAGGATCTTTTCGCTGCAGGAGAGGTTGCTTTTATAATGGCGATAGGCGAAATATTAGAGGATCTTACAACGGACAGAGCAAAAAAGGGACTTAAGGAGCTGATCTCATCGATTCCGATCCAAGGCAGAAGGATCGACGGCGAAAATGAATATTATACACCCGTTTCTGAAATCAAAAAAGGTGATATACTGCGCATTTTGCCCGGCGAGGCAATACCTGCCGACGGAGTCATAATCGCAGGAGAAACGTCAGTTGACCAGTCACTTATAACAGGCGAAAGTCTGCCCGTTGATCTTACAGTATCAGACGAGGTATTCTGCGGTACGGTAAACTGTTTCGGAAGTATCGATATAGAGGTAACAAAGGAACAAGAAAATTCTTCATTACAGAGCCTTATCCGTCTTATAGAGGATGCAGAAAAAAACAAGGCAAATATTCAGCGCACCGCTGACAGATGGGCAAGTATTCTTGTGCCCGTAGCTTTGCTTGTTGCAATTATCGCAGGACTTATACAGCAAAGTGCTACCGTTGCAGTAACGATACTCGTAGTATTCTGCCCCTGCGCTCTCGTTTTGGCAACGCCTACTGCAATAATGGCTGCAATCGGTCAGGCGTCAAAGCACGGAGTTATTATCAAATCGGGCGAGGCTCTTGAAAAAATGGGTAAGATCGACACCGTTGCATTTGACAAAACAGGAACTCTTACAAGCGGAAAAATGTCCGTTTTCGCCATAGAGCCATTCAATGATGATATGACGTGCGATGAGCTTTTAGCTGTCGCCGCGTGTGCAGAACATCGCAGTGAGCATCCGTTGGGCAAGGCGGTCGTTTCGTGTGCAATCGAAAAAGGCGTGCATATACAATCACCCGAAAAATTCGTTATGGAATCAGGTAGAGGCGTTCGTGCCGTATTGAACGGAAAAAGCATACTTTGCGGAAACGAAAGCTTTTTTGAGAAAAACGGAATCAAAATAAACAAGGAAGAACAGCTTTTATCACATAAGTACCGCGATGACGGAATGGCGGTGATCTACATAGCTGCTGACGGAAAAAGCATCGGAATCATTGCTCTTAACGATACGGTGAGAGGTGACAGTGCAAAAGCGTTAAGCGAGCTGAACAAGCTGAACATAAAAACCGTATTGCTCACAGGCGATAACTCACGAAGTGCAAA
>JAFYMA010000253.1 GCA_017556845.1 Clostridia bacterium
GTATACGCCGTTTTTGATAGTTGCAACGGTATGCTCAGGGCTTGTGACGTTCGTTTCGGTCATATTCCTTGTCAAAAAGAAAAGTGTAAACTCCTTGATCTGCTCGTCAGCAAGTGCAATAATAAATATTCTGCTTAATATTATTCTTATAAAGTCGTACGGAGTTATGGGTGCGGCAGTTGCAACGATGATAAGCTATATCGCTGTATATTTTCTTGCAAGCTACCGTTCACAGCTTTACGTTAAGTACAAGCCGTATCACGCAAGAACGGCAGTAAATATCGCACTTGTCATATTGCAAAGTATTGCAATGGTGTATTTCGGCAAGGCTTCATACGTTATAAGTGCAATACTGTTCCTTGTTATCGTGCTGTTTAACTTCCAAATGGTCATATATACCGTAAAGACCTTTTTAGGCAAAAGAAATGAAAAGAAAAATGCGGATTAAAAGCTTTTCTTGCGTGCTTTTTCTGTGTGTTTTATTGTTTTCGTGCAGTAACGGCTCAAACGGCGTTATTATGCAGGAATACGATGTTTACGGCAAATGCAGAAGATATACCGTCGATGAGCTTATGTCCCTTGAATGCGTAAGCTTTCAGCAGTCGCTTATGCTTATAAATAAGCAATATAAAATAGACGGTGAATCAGAATTTGACATAGTCGAATACAAGGATACAGACGTATTTATGAATTCGTGTATGACGGAGAAATACGGCGAATTATCCAAGGCTGTAAGCGATAAGTTTTCCGAAAAGCTGTACGTTATGGACGCTTACAGAAGCGCAGAGGATCAGGAGCAGGCAATAATTGAGCAGGGCGATAAAGCCGCCGGTGTCAACGAAAGCGAGCATCAGGCAGGACTTGCTCTTGATGTTTACGTAAAATATTACGCAGGTGCGGCGTTTTTAAAAACTGAAACGGGCAAATTCGTCAATTCTGACTGCTGGCAGTACGGATTTATCATAAGATATCCGTCGTACGGAGAAAAGATCACAGGCATTTCTCACGAGGTATGGCATATTCGCTACGTCGGAGAGCCTCACGCAGAAATAATAATGAAAAATAAGCTGACGCTTGAAGAATATATTCAAGGCTATGAGATAGGAAAAACGTATTCATACGGCGATCATCTTATAACACGCAGAGCAGAGGATGATATTTTGCTCCCCGATTTTCAAAGCGCGGTAGTTTCAAAGGATAATACGGGATATTATATTATCACGATGAAAATTCAATAATGAAAAAAACGGAAAAGCGAAGCTTGGCTGTCATAAGGATATCTTGAATATCCAATGAAACAGCCGATTGACAAGTGCAAAAAGACACAATACAGAATTTTCTTGGGTTCTGTATTGTGTCTTTTTCGTTAGCAGCTGTTTTTAGTAAGCTGTTAAGTTGAATAAATGGTTTTGGTTTGTCCAAGGAAGCTGTTGCTTGTGAAGATATAAAGAAGTGCGTATATGCCAACACGGTTTGCAAACTCACGCTTGGTGATATTCTTCTCCTCAACCTATCAGATAACGACATTTGCCTTATCTCCGTTCTTTTTCATGCCCGCATGATCGTCCTATAAACTTCGAGAAGCTGTTTTCGTGAGGAAACGCCCAATTTGCTGTAAAGATTTTTATTGTGGAATTTCAAGGTGTTTTCCTTGATGTTGAGCTCGCTCATAATATCTTTTGTGGATCTTCCGTTAAGATATGCTTCGTAGATATGGCGCTCCTGAGAGGTCAGTGTTTGCAAGCCTTGAACAAAGTATTCTGTCATTTCAGATGATACTGTGCGATCACTGAAGGAATCATTAATATTCGTTGCGCGCAGAGCATCTTCCTTTTGCTGCACGAGCTCACGGAGGTGCTGATTTTCGTTCATAACCATATGAACGCCGCAAAGGAAAAGCTCGGTAATGATGTAGGATACGGAAAGAAATTCAAAGTCCATACTGGAAATTTGCTCAATAAACCATACGCCGATATTTACGAATACCGCCATTGCAATAATAACAGCGTGAGCAGCAGAATCAAACGTCTTATTAACGGTTGCGCGGATAATAATCGCAATCATTGCACAGAAATATCCAAGCAGATACACCAAATATAACGGGTGGAGCGGGCCGTAAACCTTAGCGAGAGTGGAAACACCGTTGATAATTTCAAACGAAACCTCTTTGTAGTAGATAGACAAAATGCCGGGGCTGGCTGCAATCAGGAATATCACAACAGCCAACGAGAATAGGGAGATCGGCACCCATCTTTTTGTCCTTGTATTGGTGATGTTCAGAATAATCATTAACATAGCAAGGGGCAGAAATACCGAGCCGAGATATGATAGACGATTTGCCCACAGCGCCATTTTTAAACCGGACGATACAGACAATACGGTATATCCGATGTTCACGACCAAAACAGACGAAAACAGCAGGACGAACCATTGCCTCTTTTTGCGCACCAAAAACAGACAGCCGATCAGAAGAAAAGCAGATAAAACGGCGGCGACACCGTAGATGATAGACAGACTTGCAGATCCGTTGCCTATGTAATTACACCCTGAAAGCCCCAATGTAATGCATATAGGGAGAATGATCCCCAATAATCTCTTTTTCATAAATTCTCTCCATTTACCGATATGTGTTTTCTTTTTTAACGGCCATCCCACACTTTTTCCCACACTTTTCGAAAATAAATTTGCAAAACCCACACCTTTCAGATCTAAAGTGTGGTGACATATAGGGAGAAGTATGTAAAAATATAATTGTAAGACATCGAAGAAATTATAAAACTTGCTAAATTATTATATCACAAAACTCTGATTCAGTCAAGGCTGCTCATATATGATGCAAAATTACTTTGCAAAAAATGTAATGTTTTGACGAATCACCTGAAAAGGAGCGGCGACTATGACGGAAAGCAGAACGGCAAAATACAAAGTTATAACAGATGACGTCGGTTATCGGTTCATTTTCTATTGCGATATATCCGACGCTCACGTCTGCACTACAAGCCGGATCTATCACGGAAATTCCGAGAAAGAGGCTTTACTCGTTGCCTGGCAGACAGAAGGCCGTGAGCATTTTAACAGATGCCACAAATGCGGCAGATGGGTCATTGATGCCGTGTACAACGCAGAGGTGCTGGAGTGTGTAGAATGTGCTCCATACGAAGCAGAGCCGAAGTATTGTAAAAACTGCGGAACAAAAATCGAAGGATATTTCAAGATCTGCTCCTGTTGCGGTAAAAAACTAATCTATGAAGGGAGTGCGGCGAGTAATGACACAAAGGGTTCGGTTTAAAAATTTGGAGCGTTTTGGCTTCGGACCCAACGTGATGAAAAAATTGCGTGTATGTTCGCGGTGCGGGCAGATTGTGAGATCAAGAGCAAAAACTTGCTTTGATTGCGGCGAAAGACTTCCAAAGGAAACGCTCTTTGACCGTTACAAGAGAAAGCATCTGAAATGCCAAAACTGTGATACGGTATTGACCGCCGACTCACTTTATTGTTCTAACTGTGGCAATCTTCTTATTAAAGGAGAGAAAACGATATGAAGAAGCTGATATCCATTGCTTTAAGCCTTGTATTTGTGAACCTTCGGTACTATTGCAGTTGGAATTTGTATCGCGGTTGCTTTTGTTAAATCAAGAAAGAGGGACTAAAGGAGAAACAGATCATGAAGAAAAGGATCTTAACAAGAATTTTTTCCATACTGCTTTGCCTGATAATGCTAAGCAGTTTATTTCCGACTGCGGTCTTGGCAGACTGGGAAGACGGTATGGAATGCTGGTTTTGCAACCATTACCACTGGGATGAGTATTGCTGCGGTATGTGTGGCGCCTGCAGTGAAGAATGTACCAACGGAGGATGTTATTTATCCACCCACTGCAGCGAGTGCGGCGCCTGCGACAAGTTGGCAGACGATTGTCCCGTATGCCTTAGCTGCGAGGATTGCTATGTCAATAACGGTTGGCACTGTCTTGGCTGTAACGAATGCCACTACGTTTCAGAAGATGAACTGTGCGGGTACTGTTGGTTCTGTGCTGACTGTATGGGTGGTCTTTGCGACAGCTGCGGTTTCTGCGAGGGATGCTGGGAAGTCGAAAATATGCACTGCCAGGAGTGCGGCAACTGCTACGCTTCTTATGCAGAGTGTGACTTTGGATACGATCACTGTGAGGAATGCTGTATCATCTGTGAGCAGTGTGAGGAATGCTTGTTCGAGGACGGCATTGAACTGTGCGATGATTGCGGTCTGTGCGTATTCTGCTGTATGGACAACGCCGCTTCCGAGGGCTGCTCCTGCGGCGAATACTGTATTGAAAATCCCGATTGGTACGACCATCTGTGTCCTGACTGCGGTCAGGCATTCTGCGAGGTCGAAATGTGCGACCTTTGCGATCTGTGTTTGGATTGCTGTGAAGGCAATTCCGACTGCTCCGAAACGCCTCCCGTCTGTGTAGAGGACAGTGATTATGCGTTCCATTTCTGTGAGGACTGCGGCGAATGCTTCCACAATAGTGATATTTGCGCAGACTGTGAGCTTGCAGGTCTTTTGCTGTGTGAAACTTGCTGCAAGATCCGGCTGGAAGAGGAAGGCTGCGACTGCTCCGACAGATGTATCAGCGACAGCGATCTGGACGCACACATCGCATCGGCTCATAAGAATGCCGACGGTTCACACACCGCCACTGCCCAAAATTCCTGGGAAATCAGCGAAACCCATCACTGGAGAGCTTGCCGATTCTGCAGCGACAGTAAGCACGTCACCTCCAAAGCAGCCCATACCTACGATAAATACGGCATTTGCACCGTGTGTCATTTTGACAGCCAAAAGACGATCCTGATCCTGAAGCAGCCCCAGAGTGTAGTAGCTAAGGTTTCGGATTACCATATAGCCGGCACGGATGACCCACTGTTTCCTGCGAATAATCTGCGTTCTTTTACTGTGGCTGCCAAGGGCACCAGTACATTAAAATATCAATGGTATTATCATTATGGTGCTTCGGACTGGAAGCAGCTGACAGACAGCACTGCCGATGATTACAGCGTGATTCGTGGCAGTAAAACCAACACGCTCACCATAAGCGTACCCGTGGATGCCTGCTATCAGGATTATTCCTACAAGTGTGTCATCACCGATGCCAACGGCAACCAGGTGACTTCCAACGTTGCCTACATGAAGGCTCAGCACGTTTACAATAAATACGTAGCTTCCAAGGGTGCTTTAATCGGAACTATCTTCCAGTCCGGAACGGGCAACAACATCGGACGCTATGAAACAAAGGGGCACTACAAGCTCTGCGTAGGCGACGGCTGCGAAGTCGAAAAGCTGGTAGCTCACAGCTACAGCAAGCAGACCCGTCTCATCTATGACAGCAAAACGGGCGAGCGATGGTATGAGCAGACCTGTATCCATTGCGGATTCAAGAATTATTATCTCGACCATATTCACTATTTCTACGATCCTGATACCATGGAGTGTCAGGTAGATACCACATATAAGAACAACAATCAGCATCGGCTGAAATGCCTCTGGCCCGGATGTGACAAAACCAC
>JAFYMA010000254.1 GCA_017556845.1 Clostridia bacterium
AATATCGGGGCTGTACTTTGGTGCAGCCCCTTGTAAACGGTAAAAAAATGAAAACAAATCAGATCATTCACGGAAAGGTGTTTCCGACACTCGTAAAATTCGCCTTGCCCGTGATGCTTGCTCTTTTTCTCCAAGCCCTTTACGGTGCTGTCGATATGTGGGTAGTCGGAAGGTACGCAGAGACGGCGGACGTTTCGGGCGTTTCAACGGGCAGTATGCTGATACAGACCGTCACGATGATAATAAGCGGTCTTTCCGTCGGTGTTACCGTTCTCGTCGGACGCAGAATAGGTCAAGAGGAATACGATCTTGCCGCAAGAGCAATAGGCGGCGGAATATTCATATTTTCAATTCTTGCTATTATATTCACATCAGTATCATTACTGCTTCCGCAGCAGATCGCAACGCTTATGAATGCTCCGAGTGAAGCATTCGATCAGACTGTGCAATACATAACGATATGCGGCGGCGGCTTTGTTTTTATAATCGCATATAATCTTCTGGGCAGTATATTCAGAGGCATCGGAGACTCCAAAACACCTCTTTTAACAGTGGCTATCGCTTGTCTTATCAATATACCGGCGGACGTATTATTTGTAAAGGTACTGCACATGGGTGCAGCAGGTGCGGCGTACGCTACGGTAATGGCACAGGCGGTAAGCGTTCTTATCTCGCTTTTGATAATAAAGAAAAAGAACCTGCCGTTCAAGTTCAGAATCCGGATGGTAAAGCCCCGGAAAAGCGTCATTCTCACGGAGCTTCGTTTAGGTGTTCCGATAGCGT
The DNA here is from genome assembly GCA_017556845.1 of Clostridia bacterium. Classification (GTDB taxonomy): domain Bacteria; phylum Bacillota; class Clostridia; order Oscillospirales; family CAG-272; genus RGIG7213. The sequence continues at coordinate 784 of JAFYMA010000254.1, forward strand.
TTCAGGAGCTACTCGTCGGTATATCATTTCTCGTGATAATGGCGATCGTCAACGATATTGACGTCAATTCCTCGGCAGGAGTCGGGGTTTCAGAAAAGGTATGTGCGTTCATTATGCTCGTGCCGTCAGCTTTTTCGCAGTCAATGTCAGCATTCGTTGCACAGAATATTGGTGCTCAAAAAACGGATCGTGCGCAAAAAGCCCTTATCTGCGGAATACTTACGTCGTTTTCCTGCGGAATTATAATGTTTTATCTTGCATTTTTTCACGGAGATATGCTATGCGGTATATTCTCAAAGGAAGCAGACGTTATTTTACGCGGTCACAGCTATCTGAAGGCATATGCAATAGACTGCCTTCTGACTCCGTTTTTATTCTGCTTTATTGGCTATTTCAGCGGTCTTGGCAAAACGACGTTCGTTATGCTTCAGGGAATAACGGGTGCGTTTTTGGTAAGAATCCCCATCGTTTATCTGATAAGCCGAATAAAAGGCTGTACTCTTTTTCAGATCGGTCTTGCAACGCCGTGCTCTACGTCAGTTCAGATAATTCTGTGTCTTATTATGCTGATATTCGTCACGAAAACGATGAAAAACAAAAAAGTGAATATATAAATATCCCGCAGACAAGAGCTTTAATGCTTCGTCTGCGGGATATATTTTACTGTTCGTCAAAAACCATTTTTTTCGATGCCGCTATTGCATCCGTAATATTCGGAAGGAAGGCATCGCCGCCTGCCTTAGATGCAAGACCGGATTTTTTCATTGCCTTCATCGGCTGAGCGTTTACCTGAGAGAAAAGCACCTTTACTCCGTTTTCACTGCATTTATCAAACAATGCTTCAAGAGCGTTCATTCCCGTTGCATCTATGCTCAATACGCTTTCCATACCGAGAATGATACAGCGTGTATCGTCTCTTACGGTTATTCTTGCTATGATGTCGGAAGCACCGAAGAACAGCGGTCCGTTCACCTCGTACACCTTGACGAATGAAGGCGCGTTCATCACAGCAGCTTCATTTTCATCCTCGCCCAAAGTACGCACGCTTGCCACGTCACTCATACGCTTCATAAACAGAACGCACGCAATAACGATACCAACGGCAATGGCTACAACAAGGTCGAATACCACGGTGAGAACGAACGTCAGAACGAGAACGAATATATCGCTTTTCGGAGCAGTTTTTACAAGACGCACGAACGGTCTCCACTGGCACATATTATATGCAACTCCAAACAGAACGGCCGCAATTACAGGCATAGGGATGAGCGATGCGTAAGGCATAAGCAAAACGAGAACGAGAAGCAGAACGACTGCGTGTACCATACCTGCTATCGGCGTTTTTCCGCCGTTTTTGATATTTGCCGCAGTTCTTGCAATAGCCCCCGTCGCAGGAATACCTCCGAACAGAGCCGAGCCGATATTACCTATTCCCTGCGCAACCAATTCGGCGTTGGAATTATGCTTCGTGTTAGTCATACCGTCAGCTACGACGCAGGACAAAAGCGACTCTATCGCCGCCAGCACCGCAATAGTGAACGCATCGGGCAAAACGCTTCTGGCAAGCGAAAGGTCAAAGCTCGGAGCTTGGAATTTCGGAATTTCTCCGCTTACCGTATACAGATCGCCTATCGTATTGACGTTAAGATTGCAAAGTCCGACGATCAGTGATCCGACGAGCACTGCAACGAGCGATGCGGGAACTTTGTTCAGATACTTTATCTTGGGCCACAAAAATACGATAAGAAGGCTTATTACGCCAATCATAACGGCGTAATAGTTTACAGTGCTGAAATTATTAAAGAGTGCATGAAGCTTTTCGACCGTTTCTATCGGCGCTTCTCCGTTCTGATACGTTACGCCGAAAAAGTCCTTAAGCTGTCCTATAAGGATCGTAACGGCTAT